>NZ_LJJX01000003.1:0-99348 GCF_001421075.1 Frankia sp. CpI1-P
GGCATCGACCCCACCTAACCCCCATGACCCGAAAACAAGATCACAGGGGCCGGTCGGCGCAGCAGAATCCGAAGTGCGAAACACGGGGCTAGCGGGCGTGCTGGGGGCCGGCGGCGCTGTCGACGCTGACCGGGGGCTGCTCGGCGAGGTCGCCGCCCCGGCCCAGCCCGCGCAGCAGCCGGTCGAGCACGATGCCGATCTCGATGCGGGCGGTGTCCGGGTCGGCCGCGCCCGCCGTGTAGATGCTCGCCTCCGACAGCAGGGCGGCGACCAGCCTGGTCAGCGGGCCCACCGGGAGCGGATCGATGCGCTCCTCGGCCATCGCCCGTTCCAGCCATTCGGACAGCAGCCGGTAGCCGTGCCGCTCGACGAGGGCGTCCCACGCCTGGTTGCCGAGGACGGCGGGACCGTCGATCAGCACGATGCGCTGGAAGTCACTGTCCGCGGTGGAGATGTCGAGCAGGGACTGGAACCCCTGGCGCAGTTGCGTCCAGGCATCGCTGGGCAGCTCCGCGTCGCGCGCGAGCTCGCCCGCGACGAGCTGCTCGGCCACCTCGGTGGCGACCTGTTCCATCACCGTGCGGAACAGTTCGGCCTTGTCGCGGAAGTGGTGGTACAGCGCGCCGCGGGTGACCTGGGCGTCGGCGACGATCTCCTCGGTCCCCGTGGCGGNGAAGCCCTGCTCGGCGAACCGGCGGCGGGCTGCCGAGATCAGGGCCTGACGGGTGTCAGCCGTCTGCTCGGTACGACGGCTTCTGGTCACCCCCTGATTATGGTGCAGTCGGCGCCTTCGGAGGTGGCTCTGCCGAGCCGGGATCGGGTGGGGCGGCCGGGGGCCGTTCGGTGGGGGTACACACAGGACGATGTGATGNCACCGTGGGATTAACCCCGCCCGTCGCGGGTGGTGCGGGGCGGGAGCGCCCGGATGGTCGACGGGTCGGGTCCGATTGCGTTCGCGCAGCGCCGGGTGCCCGTTCTCGATGGGGCATCGTCCCTGCTCAGCGGCCCCATCCCGCGGTGCGCCCGGAGGTCGGCACCGGCGGCGAGGCCACCGCGGCCGCGGCGAACCTACCGGGGACGGAAAGTTCTTAACACACAATTACCGCACTCGTCTGACGCCCGTACGACGCACGTGGCAGCATCACTCTCTGTGACTGTGCTGCAGTGGATAGCCCTCGCCTCATTGCTCGCCTGGTTGTATCTGGCCGTCGGTCATGGTTTCTTCTGGCGCACCGACCAGCGGCTCCCCGCGCGGCAGGCACCGCCATCGTGGCCCAGCGTAGCGATCATCATCCCGGCCCGGGACGAGGCCGACGTGTTGCCCGTAACGCTCCCGACCCTGCTCGCCCAGGACTATCCCGGGCCGGTTCGCCTGATCCTCGTCGACGACGGCTCCACCGACGGGACCACGGAGGTCGCCCGGGCCCTGGCCGAGGAGGCCGCCCGTAACGGGCACACGGGCGTCAGCGCCGCGGTCACCGCCTCCACAGAGCCCCCGCCCGGATGGACCGGCAAGCTGTGGGCCCTGCGCCGCGGCGTCGACTGCGCCGGCGACGCCGAGTTCCTGCTGCTCACCGACGCCGACATCGCGCACGACCCGGGTTCGCTGACCAGCCTGGTGGCCTCCGCGCGCACGCACGGGCTGGACATGGTCTCGCAGATGGCCGTGCTGCGAGCCGAGACCGCGTGGGAACGGGTCATCGTTCCGGCGTTCGTCTACTTCTTCGCGATGCTGTATCCGTTCCGCTGGTCGAATCGCCCGCGTTCGCGGGTGGCGGCGGCGGCGGGGGGTTGCTCGCTGGTCCGTCGGGAGGCCCTCCTGGCGGCCGGCGGGCTCGCCGAGGTCCGCGGGGCGGTCATCGACGACGTCGCGATCGCCCGGATCATCAAGCGCTCCGGTGGACGGACCTGGCTGGGGCTCGCCGAGCAGGTCCACAGCCGGCGCCCGTACCCGCGGCTGGCGGATCTGTGGAAGATGGTGTCCCGCAGCGCCTACGCCCAGCTCCGGCACTCGCCGCTGCTGCTGCTCGGCACCGTGCTCGGGATGTCCCTGGTCTTCGTCGTCCCGGTGGTCGCCACCGTCGCGGGCCTCGCGGCCGGCGACAGCACGACCGCGATCATCGGCGCCGTCGCCTGGGTGATCATGACTCTCTCCTACGTGCCGATGATCCGGTACTACCGCCAGCCGGTTCCCGCCGCCCTGCTACTCCCCGGCGTCGCTGTGCTCTACCTCGGGATGACGCTGGACTCGGCGCGGCTCAAGCGGGCCGGCCGCGGCGCCGCGTGGAAGGGGCGCACCTACGACGATCACGGGACGCCGTCCGCCGATCGGCTCTCCTCCGACGCGGCGACGCCAGCCACGGCGCCTTCCGTCCCGGCGCCCTCCGTCGCCGCGCAGTCCACCGCGGTGCCGACCGCCACGGTGGCCCCGGCTGCCGCGCCGCCGGCCACGGCAGCCCCGGCCGAGGCGAGTCTGGCCGCCGCCGGTCCGGTGGCCGCCGTGGCATCCCCCGGCCCAGGGGCGACGATCCCGGCGGCTGCCGGTCCGGTCGAGCCGCCGCGTGACCCGTGGAACGACGGCTTCTCCCGTTCCAGCCCCAGGCCCGGGCGGACCGACGAGCCGCGCCGTGAGGACGCCGCACGCGCAGTGCCCGCACCCGGCGGGGCTCAGTCCCAAGCCCGGGCGGACGACCGCCCGCCCGGCGCCGGACGCTGACCCAGGCCCTGCGCCGGAGGCCAACGGCGGCTCATCCCGTGGGGTCGGCCAGTGCTGTCAGCCGGCGGCGCAGGGTGACGGCATCGTCGGCCAACGCCGACACCAGATAGCCCGGACCGGTCAGGGGCAGCCGGGCCACCCCCTCCGCGACGGCGGCGTCGGCTCCGGCTCCGGCTTCGGCCCATTCGGGCCCCACGACGAGCAAGGAGCCGACCGCGCGGGCACCGCCCAACTGGGCTGGACCCCGCAGCCCGGGCACCTGTGGCCCGAGCAGCAGCTCCTGACGCAGCAGAGGCACCCACCTGGACGACCCACCCGCCAGGTCGGTGCCCGAACCCTCGGCGCCGCCCGCCACGTCGACACGCAGCATGCTGAGGACGGACCCGCTGGGCTCGCCGAACCGTCCGAGCAGGATCTCCTCGCGCAGCCGCAGCCGAGCCGTCGCGGCCAACCGGACCTCCGTGACGATCCGATGGTCGGCACCGTCGGCAACCACGGTCGGTTCCGGACCGAGGTCGAGTTCGCCGCCGTCGGCCACCTCCGCGGTGACGGTCAGCCGGGATGGTCCGGGGCCGTGACCCGGCAGCGCGACGGTCGCGGCCACCGAGCGCAGGACCAGGCGCACCCCGCCCCCGACGGAGATGTCCAGCCGCAGGTCATCGCCCGCCAGCGGACCGGCGGCCCCGTTGACCAGATGGACCGTCATCGTCGGCAGCGGCTCCGCCCCGGGGCGCGCCCCGCCGCCCGTGCGCGCCCCGGTCCGAACGGGTGACACGCCGGTCAGGCGCAGGACGATCGGCACGTCCGAGCGCAGCTCGGCGAGTCGGGGAGCGCCCTGCGGTCCCCGCTCCACCCGCACCGCGGCATGCGCCCGGACAGCCGTACGGCCCGTCCGGGGCATGGCTGGCGACGCGGCGTCGGTGGTCGTGGGCATCGGGTGCACCTCCTCGCGGCCAGGGTGTCGGCCGGGCAACGGGCGTTCCGGCCGTGCGGGGCCGTGGGGCCGCGGGGCCGGGTCGGTGGGGCCGGGTCGGTGGGGCCGGGATTGTGGGGCCGGGATTGTGGGACGAGGCCGGGGTCGATGGAGCAAGCCGGTGAAGGCGGGGGAGCTGGGGCGGGGCCGGGGGAGGGAGTGCTCGCGGTCAGCCGGAGACGGCGCGCAGAGCGCCGGGGCGGCGACCGGTGAGTCGGTCGAGCGCGGCCGCGGTGGCCTCGTCGGCTGGCAGGAGGACGAGAAGACACTGTTCGTCGTCGGCCGGTAGATCGAGCCGTTCGAAGGCCAGCCGCAGTTCGCCGACGTCAGGGTGGACCAGGCGAGCGATTCCGTTCGCCGGCGGCAGGCCCGTCAGCCTCGTCACCCGCTCCGTGAACGCCGCCCCGGCGGTGCGGGTCAGCTCGTCGGCGAGGGCCGCAACGAAGGGATCCGCCCGGAACGGACCCTGTTTGAGTGCGGCCACCTGGGCGTCGGCCGCCTGGTCNCAGTCCGGCAGGGCGGCCCGGGCCCGGCTGTCGGTGAGGACAAAGCGGGCCAGGTTCGGTGGATGGCCGTCGAGTAGTCCGATCGGACCAGCGACCCGGACGTATCCCTCGGTGTGGGCCAGGATGTCGGTGAGCCGGTTGAGGAGCACGGCCGGACCCGGCTCGAGACCGTCCAGCAGCCGCTGCACGGTCGGCCGCACCGTCCGGCCGGGCGGTATCCCCCCCATGCAGGTAAAGCCCCCGTCAGCAGCCTTGACCAGGCGTTGCAGGTGGACCCGCTCGTTCGCGGTCAGCCGGAGGGCCTCGGCGAGGACGCCCAACACGGCCATGGACGGCCGGCGGTCGCGGCCCTGCTCCAACCGGGTCACGTACTCGACGCTCACCCCGGCGAGCGCGGCGACCTCCGATCGGCGCAGCCCACGGGCGCGGCGGCGGGGCCCACTGGGCAGCCCCACATCGGCGGGGGTGAGGGCCTCGCGACGGACCCGCAGGAACAGCCCCAGCTCGTTATCGCCCACCGGGGGACCGTAACAGTCCACGTAGCCCGGATCATGGCCCTGCGGCTACCACTCTCCGATCGCTCGGGCCCACTTCGCGGGTCGTAGCTGCGCGAGCGGCGGCCTTCCTACGAATAGGTGGGCACGCCCCGCCAACAAACTCCCGAACGATCAGCGGGTCAGAAGATCCCCGCGCGTGCGGGGACGACACTTGGCGAGCTGGGACTTGAGCAGCGAGGGACTGAAATCCATATCACTTGGCACGTGTCATCCTGCTCCGCCGAGCATGGTGATCCCCAAGGAACCGCGCCACGCCGCCCGATCCGGACTCGGCCCTGGCATGACTCGACCCATGATGATCATGATGTTTCGCGGAACTTGCGCCATGCTCAGGCGGTCTGAGAAGCCGCCGGCTTTAGCCGGCGGAGGAGTCACGACTACGAGGTGAACATCCGCAACGGCGCGAGCCGGTGCTGCTCGGCCAGCAGGTCCAGGCGCACGGCTGTGAGCGCCGGAAGCTCCCGTGGGGGCAGGGCGGCGGCCTCCTCGCCCGCACGGGCGATCGCCTCCACGTCGTCGGCGAGGCGGGCCAGCACCCCGGTGACGGCCAGGGGGTCCAGCCCGATCAGGCGGGTCGCGGCCGTCGCGGGCCCGGTGACCGTGGTGTGTGCCGCGGCGAGGGCTGCGTCCCCGGGCGTCAGCCCCGCGCCGGCGGCCACCATGCCCAGCGCGATCGGGTGATGCGGGGCGCGAGGGCCGGCCGGCACCGGCCAGGCGGCCCGGCCGGCTCGTAGCAGGGTGCGGCCCTGTGCCCGGCTGGCCGCGCGCTGCGCCGGGGCGGGCGTGCGGGCGTCGAGTTCGGCGTCGAGGTCGGCGACGCCGGTCCGGCCGGTCGCGATGGCGTGGCAGGTGGCGGCGGCGAAGGCGGCGGCGACCAGGCCGACGGTGTGCAGCCGGCCGAGCAGGAACGCCGCCAGGTCGGTGAGACTCGCCAGGCTGCCGTCGGTCACCGCGGCCTCGACCCCGCCCGAATGGGCATGGCCTCCGGTCGGCATGCGGCCATCCGCGAGAACCAGCAAGGTCGCCCGTCGCCCAGACCGCCCGATCGGACCATGCCCGTCCCCACCATCGGGGCCAGGTTGCACGGTGTGGCCAGGTTGCACAGTGTGGCCGGGTCGGTCGATGTGGCTGGGCTGGTCGGCGCCGAGGTGGGCGTCCGTCTCGTCACCTGATCTCACAGCGCCCCCTCCAGCGGGTTTCTTGCTCGTTGGTCGCCTTCGGCCAGATGGCACCCTCGGTCATTCGGGCGACAATCCGGTCACAACATCCGTCGTCCTGTGGAAGAGTTCGCGGCCGGTGGCCGCCGTCCGGCCTGGCCGGGCGGCACCGCGGCGCTCGGGCTGACCGGCCGTACGCCGCTCGGGCCCCGCCTGCCGGGCCATACGTGCCTCCGGTGGCGACGACCATCATGAAACCGGGACGAGGGACGACATGTCACGACGCGCGACAGGGGCCGAATCGCGAGTACGCCTGGCCGGGCTGCTGGTGGCGGCGGTGGCGCTGGCACCCGTGCTCACCTCCTGTGGCGACAACCGTCCGCCGAAACCCCGCTGCCAGGCGGGCTACCAGGCCGACTGGGACGGCGACGACCACGAGTGGGAATGCGAGCGCAAGGGCTCCCACTCGTCGCACAGCACCGGTCACCGCACCCGCACCCGCGCCCGACACTAGACGAGCAGGTCAGCAGGTCAGGAGGCCGGCCGGCAGTCTGAAGGCCCTGTCCCCATCGGCGGGTGGCCGGGGCGCGAGGTTCGCCGGACGCCGGATTGCTGCTGGTCAGCAACGGCGTCGAAACCCGTTCGCCGTAGCGTGATGAACCGACTGGTCCGGTCGGGGGCCACCCGGGCCGGCGGCGACGTCGAGGGTGGAGGAACGACCATGGGCAGCCCGACTTTCGTCCCGGCCCCGGCGGGCGTGACCCGCGGGGCGCCGTCCATGCCGGCGGTGGCCGAGGTCGGAGTGTTCGTCGTGGACACGACCCTGCCGGACCCGCTGGCCGCGCCGGCGCTGGCCGACCTCGACGACTTCTACCACCGTCACGGCTTCGTCGTGCTCCGCGGCCTGCACTCCACCGCGTTCCTCGACCGGGTCGAGCGGGAGTGCGGCGCGGCGCAGCAGGCGGTCCTCGCCGGGACGGTGTCCGAGCGCTATGGCTCCACGCAATACCTGGACGCCCGTTACCTGAATCGGACGGGCCTGGGCCGGGCGGATCTGGGTCGGGCGGATCTGGGTCGGGCGGGTCAGGCCGACGGCGTGACGGGCCCCTCCGGACGGGCCTCGAACGGAACGAAGCCTGCCGGCGCCGATACCGGGATCGAGGCCGATGCCGAGGCGTACGTGAACTACGTCGAACACGTCGAGGAGCTCGCCCCGGCCGTGCGGGCGGCGGCGACCCATCCGCTCATGGTCGCCCTGCTGCGCCGCCTGCTCGGCGCGGACGTGTGGATGAGCCCCAGCGAGAACGCCGGCGTGGTCTTCCAGGACGCCCGGCCCGGCCGCGAGTCCGGCTACAGCCGGATCGGCTGGCACTCGGACTGGCAGGCGATGCCGAGTCTCGACGTCTGGCCCGGCTGCGCGTTCACCCTGCACGTGGACGCGACCAGCCCGGCCAACGGCTTCCTGCGGGTGGTGCCCGGATCCCACCGCTGGGCCACGCCGGCGCCCTACCGCAACATCAACAACGTCGCCGTGCCCGCGGACGCCCGCCCGAGCGGGGGACACACCGACGCCGAGCCGCCCTACGAGATGCCGCTCGGATTCGAGAAGATCCCGGGGGAGATCGCCGTCTACGCCGAGCGCGGCGATCTGCTGCTGCACGACGCCTACCTGTGGCACTCGGCGGCCCGCGCGACGGAGAACGCCACGACCCGCCGGCACGTGCGGGCCGGCTATTACAGCGGCGACCCGGCCTCCTATCGCGACCAGTTCATCAAGAACGCCGCTCGCTGACGCGCGCCCCGGCCGAGGCCGGGCGGATCGGGCCGCGACCGCGTGGCCCGCGTGATCCGCGCGGCCCGCGCGGTGACGCGGTCGGCTGCGGCGCCGTCAGAACAGGAAGTACCGCTGGGCCATCGGTAGCTCGCGCACCGGATCGGCCTCGACGGCGTCGCCGTCGATCGAGACCGTGAACGTGTCCGGGTCGACGCGGATGTCCGGCGTCGCGGTGTTCTCCGGCAGATCGGCCTTGCCGCGCCGGCGCACGTCCTCGACCGGGACCACGGGGGTGGCCAGGCCCAGCCGTTCGGGCAGCCCGTCGGAGATCGCCGCGGGCGCGACGAAGGTCAGCGACGAGGCGGCGGCCGGACCCCGCGCGGCCCCCCACATCGGGCGGGGCAGCACCGGCTGCGGGGTCGGGATGGAGGCGTTGGCGTCGCCCATGGCCGCCCAGGCGATGAACCCGCCCTTGAGGACCAGCGACGGCCGCACCCCGAAGAACGCGGGATCGTAGAGCACCAGGTCCGCGAGCTTGCCGGGCTCGACCGAGCCGATCTGCGCGTCCAGCCCGTGCGCCACCGCCGGGCAGATCGTGTACTTGGCGACGTACCGCCGGGCCCGCGCGTTGTCGGCCGGGCCGTCCCCCGGCAGGGCCCCGCGACGACGCTTCATCACGTGGGCCGTCTGCCAGGTGCGCAGCACGACCTCGCCGATCCGGCCCATCGCCTGCGAGTCCGAACCGATCATCGAGATGGCGCCGAGGTCGTGCAGGATGTCCTCTGCGGCGATCGTCGACGGCCGGATCCGGCTCTCGGCGAAGGCCAGATCCTCGGGCACACCGGGGTTGAGATGGTGGCAGACCATCAGCATGTCCAGGTGTTCGTCGAGGGTGTTGACGGTGTGCGGGCGGGTCGGGTTCGTCGACGACGGCAGCACGTTGGCGGCGGCGGCGACGGTGATGATGTCCGGGGCGTGGCCGCCGCCGGCGCCCTCGGTGTGGTAGGCGTGGATGGCCCGCCCGGCGATGGCGGCGAGGGTGTCCTCGACGAAGCCGGCCTCGTTGAGCGTGTCCGAGTGCAGCGCCACCTGGACTCCGGCGGCGTCGGCGACGCGCAGGCAGGCGTCGATCGCGGCGGGCGTCGTGCCCCAGTCCTCGTGCAGCTTGAACCCGGCCGCGCCGGCCCGGAGCTGTTCCCACATCGACGCGTCGCTGACCGTGTTTCCCTTGCCGAGCAGGACGACGTTCACCGGCCAGTCATCCATCGCCGAGAGCATCCGGCCGAGGTTCCACGAGCCCGGCGTCACGGTGGTCGCCTTCGTGCCCTCGGCCGGCCCGGTGCCGCCGCCGATGAGGGTCGTGATCCCGGCGCCGAGTGCCTCGGGGACCTGCTGCGGGCAGATCAGGTGCACGTGGCAGTCGACCGCGCCCGCGGTGAGGATCTTCCCGTTCCCGGCGATGATCTCGGTGCCGGGCCCGATGACCAGGTCGGGATGAACGCCGTCCATCGTGTCCGGGTTGCCGGCCTTGCCGAGCGCGACGATCCGCCCGTCGCGGATGCCGACGTCCGCCTTGATCACGCCCCAGTGGTCGAGCACGACGGCACCGGTGATGACGAGATCGGGGGCGCCCTCGGCGCGAGTTGCCCGCGACTGGCCCATGGACTCGCGGATGACCTTGCCGCCGCCGAAGACCGCCTCGTCGCCGCTGCCGCGGAGCGCCGGACCGCGGCTGCGGTCCTCGGTCACCTCTATGAGCAGGTCGGTGTCGGCGAGGCGGATGCGGTCGCCGACCGTCGGTCCGTACAACGAGGCGTAGCGGGAGCGGTCCAGCCGGCTCATGAGCCCTCTCCGAGGTAACCCGGCAGGTCGCCGACCGCCGCAGCCGGGCCCTCCCGGCCGTCGTGGCCCTCGCGCCCGTCGAGCGGGCCGGCCGACTCCGGACGCAGGCCGGGCACGATGCGGGCGCCGGCCAGCGGGACGAGGTCGACCTCGCGTTCCACCCCGGGCTCGAAGCGGACCGCGGTGCCGGCGGGCACCGCCAGCCGGTGCCCCCACGCGACGCCGCGGTCGAAGTCGAGCGCCGGGTTGGCCGCGGCGAAGTGGTAGTGCGACCCGACCTGCACCGGACGGTCGCCGGTGTTGCGGACCAGCACCGTCCGGACGGGCCGCCCCGGGTTGATCTCGACGGGGTCCTCGCCCGGCAGGACCTCACCGGGGATCACGCGATCGGCTGGTGCACGGTGACCAGCTTGGTGCCGTCCGGGAACGTCGCCTCGACCTGGACCTCGGCGAGCATCTCCGGCACCCCCTCCATGACGTCGTCCCGGGTGAGCACGCCGCGCCCGGCGGTCATCAGGTCAGCGACGCTGCGACCGTCGCGGGCGCCCTCCAGCAGGAACGAGGTGAGCAGGGCGGTTGCCTCGGGATGGTTCAGCCGCAGCCCGCGGGCGCGTCGTTCCCGGGCGAGTCCGGCCGCCACGTGGATGAGCAGCCGTTCCTGTTCATGGGGGCTCAGCAGCACGAACGCGAAGCCTAGCAGGCGCTGCCAATGATGCCGGCGTCGCCGCGGGCCGCCCGGATGGTCGGTGCACGGGTTCCGCGGCACTCCCGCCCGTTCGTCATTCGACCNCCGCCCGATGTCGGGCAGGTGAACGTTGAACCGCTTTCGNGGCATCCAGGTTTCGGTGACGTTTCGGTCGGCGGGAATCCCGGGGGCGGTGGTGGAGCCTGACCGGCCCGGCGGCGAGAATGGAGTTACTGGCAATTCACACAGGTGCGATGAGACGGATACGCCTCCTTCCTAGCGTCCGGGAGACCGCTCGGGCAGGTCGGATCGACCGGCCGATGGGGTGTGCCCGAGACGAGTGTGATGGGGGTTTGGTGACAACAGGTCTGGATCGGCGGGGTTTTCTCCGCCGGGGTGTGGGAGTGACCGCGGGAGCGACTCTGCTCACCGTCGGCGGGAGCGGCCTGCTCGCCGCCTGCGGCAGCGACGACAGCGGCGACTCGGGCTCGGGCGGTTCCGGCGCAGCCTCGTTCGGGACGCTCGGCGTCCGCCTGTCGTGGATCAAGAATGTGGAGTTTGCCGGGGAGTACCTCGCCGACCAGCGCGGCTACTACAAGGCGGCCGGTTTCTCCGGCGTCAACCTGATCGCGGGCGGCCCGTCGGCGACGCCGCAGGACACCGACGTCGCCACCGGTAAGGCCTTCATCGGAATCTCCTCGCCGGACATCACCGGGACCGCGATCGCCCAGGGCGCCCCCCTGAAGATCATCGGTGCGCAGTACCAGAAGAACCCGTTCGCCATCCTGTCCATGGCCAAGAGCCCCATCAGGACGCCGCAGGACCTGGTCGGCAAGAAGATCGGTGTGCAGGCGACCAACGAGTCTGTCTGGTCGGCGTTCCTGAAGGCGAACAAGCTCGACCCGTCGTCCATCACGAAGGTGCCGGTGGAGTTCGACCCGCTGCCGCTGACCACCGGAACGGTCGACGGCTGGTTCGCCTTCGTGACGAACGAGCCGAACCTGCTGCGGGTCAAGGGCTTCGACGTCACCACCTTCCTGCTCGCCGACCACAACTATCCGCTGGTTTCGGAGACCTTCATGGTCACCGACGAGTCGATCGCGAAGAACCGCGACAAGGTGAAGGCGGCGCTGACCGCCGAGATCCGCGGCTGGAAGGACGCCACCTCCGACGCCTCGCTCGGCGCCAAGCTCGCCGCCACCGTCTACGGCAAGGACCTCGGCCTGGACGAGAAGGAACAGGGCCTGGAAAGCGCCGACCAGAACAAGCTCATCCTCACCGAGGAGACGAAGAAGAACGGGCTGTTCACACTCACCGACACTCTGGTCGAGGAGAACATCGCCACCCTCAAGCTCGCCGGCGTCGACATCACCGCCGAAAAGCTGTTCGATCTGTCCATCATCCGAGAGCTGTACAAGGAGAAGCCGGAACTCGTATGAGTGCAGCCGCCACGCCCATGCCGGAGCCGACCTCGGGACCGTCGGCTCCCTCAGCTCCTGCCCCTGGTTCCGGCGNGAGTGTGGTGGGCCTGCGCAAGGAGTTCCGCCTCGGCCGCACGTCGATTCTGGCCCTCGACGACGTCAACCTCGCCACCGCGGAGGGCTCGTTCCTGACGCTCATCGGGCCGTCGGGCTGCGGGAAGTCGACGGTGCTGCGCATCCTCGCCGATCTCGACGCGCCCAGCGCCGGTGAGGTGCTGGTGCTCGGAGAGCATCCGGCGACCGCCCGTCGTGGCCACCACCTCGGCATCGCCTTCCAGGACTCGGCGCTGCTGCCGTGGCGCTCGGTCGAGGCCAACATCCGGCTGCCGCTGGAGGTCGCCGGCGTGAAGGCGAACCGGGCGGTGATCGCGGACCTGATTCGGCTGGTGGGGCTCACCGGCTTCGAGAAGGCCCGCCCGGCGCAGTTGTCCGGCGGGATGCGCCAGCGGGTCGCGATCGCGCGCGCCCTCGTCGTCGAGCCCCGCATCCTGCTGCTTGACGAACCGTTCGGCGCCCTCGACGACATGACCCGCCAGCGGCTGAACTTCGAGCTCCTGCGGATCTGGGGCGAACGGGCCACGACGACCCTGCTCGTCACCCACTCCATTCCCGAGGCGGTGATCCTCTCCGACACCGTCGCGGTGATGAGCGCCCGGCCGGGCCGCATCTCCTCGCTCGTCGACATTGACCTGCCCCGGCCGCGCACCCCGGAGATGCTGCGCTCGGCGCGGTTCCACGAGCTGCACGACGAGCTCTCGGCGCTGCTGTTCGCCGGCGGCGAGACGGCGGCGGACACGGTGGGGATACCGGCAGCCGACCCCGCCCGGAGCGGCGCATGACCACCCTGCAGGACGCCGCCTTCGGGGCCACCGGCGGCGGTCCGGGCGGGCCCGGGGGACCGGGAAGATCACCCGGACCGGGCGGGTCGGGCGGACCTGGCGGACCGGGCGGGTCGGGCGCGGGCCGTCGCCGCGACGGGGCCGGGCCGGGCGCCGATCGGCCGGCCTGGATCGGCGGCGCGGNCGGGATCGTCGGGCTGATCGCGCTGTGGTGGGTGCTCGCGGTCACCGTGCTCGACAACGGCGGGGTGGTGCCCACCCCGTGGGAGGTCGTGCGGGCGCTGTGGGATGACCACCGGCTCATGTGGACGTCGGCGAAGTCGACGGTCCAGATCGCGGCGAAGGGGTGGTTGATCGGCAACGGCCTGGCCATCGGCCTCGCCGTGGTGTTCTTCGGGGTGCCGGTGGTGGAGCGGGTGCTGCTGCAGATCGGCGTGGCGTCCTACTGCCTGCCGATCATTGCGATCGGNCCGATCCTGACCACCGTGTTCGACGGCAGCACCCCGCAGATCGCCCTGGCCGGCATCTCCGTGTTCTTCACGACGATGGTCGGCACCCTGCTCGGACTGCGGGCCGCGGACCCGGCGAGCCTCGACGTGGTGCGGGCCAGCGGTGGCGGCGCCTGGAAGCAGATGCGGTACATCCGGCTGCGGGCCGCCCTGCCGAGCACCTTCGCCGGGCTGCAGATCGCCGCGCCGGCGGCCGTCCTCGGCGCGATCATCGGTGAGTTCCTCGGCGCCGACCGGGGGCTCGGCGTGGCCATGGTCCACTCCCAGCAGGCCCTGGAGGTCCCGCGGACGTGGGCGCTGGCCGTGGTCGCCTCCGCGGTCGCCGGACTGGGCTACGCGCTGACCGCGTTCGTGGCCCGGCTGCTCACCCCATGGGCGCCGCGCGGTAACCCGGGAGGCGGGCAGTGACGGCCGGCTCCCCGGCGGCGACCGCCGCGGAACCGGCCACGGCCGGCTCCGCACCTCCGGTGGCGGCTGCGGGTCGCGNCACGCACGTGCTGCTCGCGGCGATCCTGCTGCGGGTCGGGCGCACCGTGCTGTCCGTCGTCGCGTCGGCCGCCGTGATCGTGGGTCTCTGGTACGCGTTCATCGCCGTGTTCGATCTCAACCCGCTGGTCGCCAAGGATCCGCAGGCGGTGTGGAAGTACCTGTTCACGGCCGACAAGGCCGCCGAGAGCCGCCGGGCGATCCTCNACGGGCTGTGGCACACCCTCGGCGACGCCGGGGTCGGGTACGCGGCGGGCACCGTGGCCGCGATCGTCGTCGCCGTGACCTTCGTGCTGTTCCGCTCGGTGGAACGGGCGCTGATGCCGGTGGCGATGATGNTGCGGTCGGTGCCGCTCGTGGCGATGATTCCGCTGCTCACCCTGATCTTCGGTCGGGGCCTGACCGCGGTCGGGGTCATCGCCGGGATCATCGTGTTCTTTCCGTCGCTGGTGAACCTGGTCTTCGGGCTGCGGTCCGGTCCGCCGGCCGCCGCCGACCTGGTCCTCGCCTATGGAGGCGGTCCCGCGACCGTGCTGCGCAAGGTCGCGCTGCCCAGCGCCCTACCGGCGCTGTTCGTCTCCGCGCGGATCGCCGTCCCGGGCGCGGTCATCGGTGCGCTGCTCGCCGAGTGGCTGGCGACCGGCGAAGGGCTCGGCTACTACATGCAGCGTGCACAGCAGACGTTCAACTACGGCGGGGTGTGGGCCTCGGTGGTAGTGATCACCGTGGCGAGCATCGCGCTGTACGCCGTCGTCGGCTTCGTCGAGGCGATCGTCCTGGCGCGGTACGGGCCGAACTCGGGTCGGGGCAGGTAGCGGTGATTGTGATGCCCGCAATGGTGTCGTCGATCGCACCCGCCGCCTCGTCCGGACGGGCCATCCTGGGGCGGTCGGTTCTCCGCCGTGCCCCTCGTCGCCCCCCGGCCTGCCCTCCCGCGGCGTATCTGGCAATTCCCCTGCGATATAACAAAAATCGGCGCGAATTACGCGATGTTCCCGGGCGGCCGCCTTCCCTGCCTGCCGTCTTCGGATGTAGATGCGCCGCCGGCGCCGGCCGGCGGACGAAGGGCTGCCTTTGAACGTCGAATGCACCAGCCTCGGACCCCGGCTGATGGCGGCGCCCGGCCGGGTGGTCCGGCCGACGCGGACGGTTTCCGCCGGTTCGGCCACATATCCGCGGGCGCCAGCCCGCACGGAGTCGCCCGTGGTGATCCCACGCCTGGACCGGCATGAACCCCCGCCGGATCCGGCCGGTCCGATCGGGCACCTCCCGGTGACCGGCGTGGGCCGGTTGTCCCCCTCGGCCGCCGAGCTGGCCCGCCTGCGCCGGGTCGCCGACGGCGAGGAGGAGGCCGACCTGGTCGTGCGCGGCGGCCTGGTCGTCGTCGTGCACGACGGCACGGTGGTCAACCGCGACATCCTCATCGTCGGGCGGTACATCGCCGCCGTGACCAGGCCCGGGGTGCTCAGCGGTCGGCGCTCCCTCGACGCCGCCGGTCGTTACGTCGTCCCCGCCTACGTCGACGCCGGGCTGCGGGTCGAGGAGACGCTGCTCAGCGCGGGCGAGCTGGCCCGTCTGCTCATCCCGCGCGGGACGGTGACGCTGCTGACCGACCCGGCGGCGCTGCTCGCGCTCGGCGGGGCCCAGGGCTCGGAGCTCGCCACCGGCTCCGCGACGCCACTGCGGGTACTGCTCCGTTCGNGCGGTGGCCTCGCTCCCGCCGCCGACCTGGCGCTCGCCGCGCCGGTCCCGCCCGTCGCACCGGCCTCCGGTCCCACGGTGATCCCGCCCACCTCACCGACCACCACCTCGGTCGTCGAGGTGAGCCCGGCGCCGCCGGGGGCCGGGGTGAGCGGCCTGTCCGCGCTGGGCGCGGGTCCGGTGGCGGACCCCGCCGGACTGCGCTGGGCGTTGGACTACCCCGGCCCGACCAGGACCAGGACGGTCACCGAACTCGCCACCCACGGCCATCTCGACCATGACGTGCGGCTCGCCGTCGGCCAGGGCATGGGCCCGATCGACGCCATCCGGCACGCCACCCTGCTCCCGGCCCGGTCGCACGGCCTGGACTCGGCGTTGGGCTCCATCGCCCCCGCCCGGCTGGCCGACCTGCAGGTGGTGACCACGCTCGCCGGCACCGCCCCCCCCGACGTGGTGGTGGCGGGCGGCCGGATCGCCGCCGAACACGGGCGCCCGCTGTTCGACAACCACGATGTGGCGCCGGCCTGGGCCGTCGGCCGGATCCGGCTGCCGGCGAACCTGCATGCCGGATCCTTCCTCGGCCCCGGCCTGAGCCGGGCGGGCAGGCAGGACGTCAGCGTCGCGGCGGTGAGCATCGACGTGCCCCGCGAGCCGGCCGCCCACCCGGTCGCGGGCGGTCCGGGACGCAGTCCCCTGGGCGGTGCGGGTCCCGAGCCGGCGACGGCCCGCCGGCACGGCGTGCGCACGGTGCGGGTGCAGCCGACGGTGCACGACGGGTACGCGGTCGCCGATCCCACCCGCGACCTGCACAAGGTCGCGGTCTTCGAGCGGGACGGCGGCGGCGGCCCCATCGACGTCGGGCTGATCCGCGGCTGCGGGCTCAACCGCGGCGCGCTCGGGGTGTCGACGATGCACGCGCCCGGCCACGTGGTCGTGGTCGGCGCCCGCGACGACGACATGCTGACCNCCGCCCGGGCGGTCGAGGGCATGGGTGGCGGGTTCGTCGTCGTGGACCAGGGCTGGGTGCGGGCGGCCTGCCCGCTGCCGTTGCTGGGCCTGATGAGCGACGCCCCGTGGGAGGCGGTGCTCGGCGAGCTGGCCGCCGTCGACACCGCCGCGGCCGATCTCGGCTGCCGGCTGCCGTTTCCGCTGCGGACCCTGGCGACCCTCGGCCGGCTGCTCTACACCCGTCCCTGACGGCCCTGCCCCTTGGTCGCCTGGTTACCGGCACCGATCCCGATCGATCCTCCCCCTGGATCGGCCGCCGGACGGGTGGGGCGCGTCAGCCCCCGTCGGCCGCCCGCGGCCGGTGGGGCAGGGCGGGCCCCCCACCGGGGATGGCCCATCCGGGCGATGCGGGCGATGCGGGCGGCGCGGGTGTTGCGGGTGTTGCCGGATGGTCGATGCCGGTCTGGGCTCGCACGTGCGCGGCGCACTCGCGCAGGTCGCGGTGCACCTGGTCGGTCAGGTGCCAGGTACGGCCCGCGCCGTCACCGCCCACCTGGACCAGGCCGGCGTGGAGCAGGCTGATGAGCCGGGCGCGTGCCTGCGACCGGTCCACGCCCAGCAGGGCGGCCGCCTGCGCGGTGCGCAGCCGGTGGGTCTGGCGCAGCGCGGTGACGAGCTGGAGGTCGGCCCGACCCAGCGGCCGGCCGAGCCGCTCGCGGGCCGCGACGTACCGGGCGAAGGCCAGGTCCGCAGGGGTGGCGGGCAGGGTGGCGACGATCGTCCGCTCGGTCGGATGCCCGAAGCGGGGAGCTGCCAGACCGTGGCGGAGCTGGTCGGCGACGGCCCGGCCGATCCCGTGCCCGGTGCGCTGGGCGATCCCGGCCCGCCGGAAGGCGTCGGCGAGCAGGGGGTTGCGCGGGCGGGGTGGCCCCGCGAGCGCGGTCCCCGGCGGCGGTCCGGCGGCCGGCGCCACGGGATTCGTGATCTCGATGCGGTCGTCGGCCCACCGCACGTGGACGGCGCCGGGAACGTCATAGTCCCGATGGGTCAGCGCGTTGGTAACCAGCTCCCGGAACGCCTCCTCCGAAAAGGCGGGAACGTGCACCCGGAGGAGCTCGAATCGGATCACCTGTTCGGTGTTGCGGGCGCGGAAGCGGGCGAGCAGCTCCTCGGCGAGCCGGAACAGCGGCCAGTGGAAGAAGTCGTTCACCACGGCCGTGTCGGCCCGCATGACCTGCATCGCCGCCTCGTGCCAGGGCAGGAACCAGCGGATCGCCTCCGGCCGGCCGAACAACAACAGAGCCTCGGGCAGCAGGACCGGCTCCGACCGGCCCTGCCCCGTGCCGCCCTGCCTCGTGCCGCCCTGCCCCGTGCCGCCCTGCCCCGTGCCGCCTGCCCCCGACTCCGCGTTCGGCTCTGACGCACCGTCCGGACGGGCTACACCGAGGGCGGCGGCCAGCTCACGGTCCGGCAGCCCGGCGAGACCGGTGTCGGCGCGCGACCCCGCGGCGCCCACCAGCCGACGGAACCGCTCGAACTCGCGAGGGTCGAGGTCCGTCCACCTCGCCTCGTCGACCGGCCGCCCCCAACCCCGCACCGTCATGAGTTCTGCGCCTCCCGGCCGAATCCGATCCCCATCGTAGGTCGCGGTGCAGGTCGTCGACCTGCGATGTCGCTCCCGCTGAGTGTCGGATATCCGCTGTTCCCACCGCGGTCGGGACNCCCCCGAACGCTGGACCTACCCGCCTATCGGATCGTCGTTCGCCGGAACTCGGTGCGGCGGGCGGTGGTGCGCGGCCGGTCCCGGCCGTCGGACGGTTGCCCGGAGCCGCTCGTCGGCAGCCGGGTCGCCCGGTCGACGAGGGATGCCAGCACGCGGCGCAGCGCGACTCCCGCGGCGTCGGCCCGGATGCTCACCTCCTCGGCGGGGTCGGCATCATCGCCTCTCAGCGGGTCGCCCCGCGGCGGGTCGCCGATCAGGGGCAGGCCGTCGAGGTCGAACCGTTCCTGCAGCGCGAGGTCCTCGTCGAGCACCGCCTGCTCGAAGCGGGCGGCCTCGGCCATCCGCGCGGCGTCCCCGCCCAGGTCGTCGCGCAGCAGCCTGGTGTAGATCCGGGTGGATCCCTCGTCCTCCGGCTGAAGGCAGAACTGGATCGTGTTGATCATCCCGGCATCCGGGTAGTCCAGGCGCAGGCGCAGCATGAACGGCGGCCGGTACACGTAGGTCGACCAGCGGCGCTGCACGAGCGGATGCTCGCCGGTGGCGACCTTGGGGTCCTCCGGGTTGGCGACCCGCTGTTCCATCTGCACGACGAATCCGTCGTCGTCCTGCGTCACCCGGTAGGGCGCGACCACGGTGTCCTCGCCGGCGCCGATCGTGCCGGCGTGCACGAACGGGAAGTGCGCCGTGTCCAGGAAGTTGTCGGCGAGCAGGCCGGCGCAGGCGGAGGACCGCGACGGCTCGAGCCAGACCGAGTCGAAACCCGCCTCGTCCGNCTCGGGGACCTCGATCAGGTCGGCGAACGGTTCCTCCGGCGCGATCCAGATCAGGCCGTGCCGCTCCACCACGCCCCACGGTGGGGCGGCCCTGGCCCGTCTGGGGGCGGGCACCCCGGGGCCCAGGGCGGGAACCGCGGTGCACTCGCCGGAGACGACGAAACGCCAGCCGTNATAGCCGCAGACGAGCTCGTGCGCATCCACCCGGCCGGCCGACAGCGGTGCAAGCCGGTGCGGGCACCGATCGGCGAACGCCGCCAGGCCATCATCCAGACGGGCGAGGACCCACGGCTCGCCCAGCAGCCGCACCGCCACCGGTTCGTCGGCGACCTCACCGGACCGTGCCACCGGATGCCAACCGTGGCGCAATGCGGCGTTGGTGTTCGTCAGACGACGTGACATGCCCACCTCGCTCGGTCGCGTGCCGCCGGCGGCGATTGGCTCGCCGGCCCGGTGCGGTGTTCGGACCCCGCGATCTGGCCGGGCCCGTCCCCCGGGCGGACCATCCTCCCCAGGGGGCCATCCTCCCGGTCGGACCCTCATCCGGATGGAACTGCTCGCCCCGGCGCGCGCACCCGCATTCCGGTGGCGACGTGATCCCGGCGCCGGAACGGGGCGACTCCGTGTGGTGCATGGTCCCNGCGGGCCATGCCGTCGCGGTACTCATCGGTCCCGCTATGACACGCCAGGAATGACGGAGAACCGCGCGTTCTGGACACAGAGGGGACAAAGGTCCCATTTCCGGAGTGAAACGGCGCTGTCTTTCGACTTGACGTCGCNCATGTAACAATTGGTGACGGTCTACTGGGCGGTTGGTAATGGTTCGGGTCGGTCGGATGCGGCGACTGCCCCGGTGGTGCGGGGTGCAACGGCCTCGGCCCGATCGGGCGGCCTCACGGAGTGTCTGCGTGGTCGAACATCATCGTAACTTTCCGCCTCTAGGGTCGGTTGCCATGCACCGTTCGTCCGCCTGCCCCGCTGCCCCTCGGCTCGTCGGCCGGTCCCGCCGGTCGAACCCACCCGGATGTTCCGCCGCGGGTCCGATCGGGCGGGTGCGGTTCATGGCCCGGCGCACACGGTCCTGGCGGCCGTGCTCCCGCCAGCAGCGGTCCCGGTGGGCGTGGTCCCTGTGACGGCCGGCGGGACGACGTCCGCGATGTTCCGGCCCCGCACGGTCGGTGAGGCGGTGGAGATGCTCGCCGCCGCGCACGACTCCGGTGCCGCGGTGGCGCTGCTGGGCGGTGGCACCGATCTGGTTCCCGCGCTGCGGTCCGGGGAGCGTGCCGCGGAGGTGGTCGTCGCGCTGCGCCGGGTGCTCGAACTGCGGGTCCGCGGTGCCGGGGCGGACAGCCTGACCATCGGCGCGGGAGTGACCTACACGGACCTGGCGGGCTGGTCGCTCTCGCCCGGCCTGGCCCGGGCCGCCCGGGTGGTCGGCTCCGTCCAGATCCGCAACACCGGCACGGTCGGCGGTGCGCTGGGGTCGGCGCGACCCGCCGGCGACCTGCTGACCTTCCTGACCGCCGCCGACGCCGAGGTGCTCACCACCTCGCCCCGAGGATCGGACCGGCTGCCGTTGCCACGCTTCCTTGCCGAGGGGCTGGCCCCGGACGCACTCGTCACGGCGGTGCGGCTGGCCCGCCCGGGCGGTCCGCAGGTCTACCTCAAGATCGGTGAGCGGCAGGCCGCGTACCCCGCGGTCGTCTCGTGCGCGGTCCTGGTGGACCGGGTGCGCCACCGGCTGACGTGTGNGGTCGGGGGAGTGGGCCTGCTGCCGGCCCGGATGGAGGCGGCCGAGCGGTACGCCCGCGACGAGGTCGACTGGTCGACCGGGACGGTGTCCTCAGCGGCGGCCCGACGCTTCGGCGACCTGGTCGTCGAGGCGGCCACCCGGATCACTCCCGCGCTGCCCGCGGGCCCGCGGGGCTCCGCGGAGTACCGCTGGCACGCGGCGGGGGTGCTCGCCGGCCGGGCGTTCGCCCGCTGCCTCCACGTGACCGCGCCCCCGGCCAGCGGCCCTGTCGGGGACTTTGCCGCCGGCGGGCAGCCGTGACCGCGGTGCCCGCGGACGGCCTCGACGCCGGGGCGGAGGGTGCGGACAGGGCCGGCGGGGCGGCCGGGGCGGACGGCGGCGAGAGCTACCGGCTGAACGTCGACGGCTTCCTGCGCACGGTGAACGGCGCCTCGATCGGGGATTCGCTGCTCACCGTGTTGCGGGACACCCTTGGGGTGACGGCGGTGAAGGACGCATGCGAGCAGGGCCGGTGCGGGGCCTGCTCGGTGCTGCTGGACGGCCGGCTCGCGGCGTCCTGCACGGTGCTCGCCGCGGACGCCGACGGCACCCGGGTGGTCACCGTCGCCGGGTTGGGCGGTGCGGGGCTGGCCCGGGCGGTCCGGGCGATGTTCCTCGCCGAGGGGGCGGTGCAGTGTGGCTTCTGCACCCCGGGCTTCGTGGTCGCGGTGACGGATCTGCTCACCCGCCATCCGGACGCCGACGAGGAGGAGATCCGCGAGGCGCTGGCCGGCAACATCTGCCGGTGCACCGGCTATGGCCGCATCCTCGCCGCCGTGCGGGCGGTCCAGGCTGAGCGCGGCGCCCTCCGTTCGGGGGATGCTCACTCATCTGGGGAGACCCAGCGTCACGGGGAGACCCAGCGTCACTCGGACGGGGGTCCGGATGGGTGGTGAGGCCGTGAGCGGTGGGATCGGGCGGTCGGTGCGTCGCCCGGATGGACCAGACAAGGCGAGCGGAGTCTTCCGGTACGCCGGGGACCTGCGGGTGCCGGGGATGCTGCACGCGCGCACGCTGCGCTCGCCGCATCCACGGGCCCGCCTCGGGCGAATCGACGCCGCGGCGGCCCGCCGCCTGCCCGGGGTGGCCGCCGTGGTCACGGCCGCCGACGTGCCGGGCGTGGCCACCTACGGGCTGATCGTCGCCGACCAGCCGGTCTTCGCCGCCGCGGAGGTGCGCTACGCCGGGGAGCCGGTCGCCGCCGTGGCCGCGGTCGACGTCGCGACCGCCCGCCGCGCGCTCGCCGCGATCGAGGTGGACTACGAGCCGCTGCCTCCCTCGACCGACCCGGAGCGGGTGCTGGCCGCGGATGCGGAATCCCTGCACCCCGCCGGCAACCTGTTTCGCGAGATCGACATCCGGCACGGCGAGCCCGGGGTCGACGGTCCCGTCGTCGTCGAGGACCGTTACGTGGTCGGCATGCAGGACCAGGCGTTCCTGGCACCGGAGGCGGCCCTGGTCAGCCCGGCGGCCGACGGTGGAGTGGACCTGCTCGTCGCGACCCAGTGGCTGCACTCGGACCGCGAGCAGCTCGCCGCCTGCCTGGGCATCCCGGAGAACCTCGTCCGCCTCACCCTGGCGGGCGTGGGGGGTGCGTTCGGGGGGCGCGAGGACGTCACCCTCCAGATCCACGGCGCGCTGCTGGCCCGGGCGACGGGTGCGCCGGTGCGGATCGCCTACGACCGCGTCGAGTCCTTCCTCGGCCATCCGCACCGCCATCCCGCCCGGATGTGGTTCCGGCACACCGCGACCGCCGACGGCGAACTGGTCAGCGTCCAGGCCAACGTCGTCCTGGACGGCGGTGCCTACGCGTCGTCCTCCCCCGCGGTGCTCGCGAACGCGGTCACCCACGCCGCCGGCCCCTACCGGGTTCCCCACACGCGGCTGCGCGGGGTGGCCGTGCGGACCAACAACCCGCCCTGCGGGGCCATGCGGGGTTTCGGCGTGCCGCAGGTGACCATCGGCCACGAGGCCCAGATGGACCGGTTGGCGGACGCGCTCGGCATGGACCCCGTCGAGCTGCGGATCCGCAACGCCGTCCGACCGGGGGATGTCCTGCCGACGGGGCAGGTACTCGGCGCCCCGCTGCCGGCGCGTGAGCTCATCCAGCTCGTCGCCGCCCGCCCGCTGCCCCCGCCGCCAACCGCGGACGTCACCGGCCTCGCCCTGCCCGGCGGGCTGCCCGCCGCGGCGGAGCCGGGCCGGGTGCGCCGCGGCGTCGGCTACGCCCTTGCCTACAAGAACCTCCTCTTCTCGGAGGGCATGGACGACTCCTCGGCCGCCCGCGTCCGGCTGGACCTGACCGACGACGGCACGCCGCGCGTCCGTGTGCACAGCGCCTGCGCCGAGGTCGGCCAGGGTTTCGTCACCATCGCCGGCCAGATCGCCCGCACCGAGCTCGGGGTCGAACAGGTCGTCCTCGCCCCCGCGGACACCGCGGTCGGCAGCGCCGGCTCCACCAGCGCCTCCCGCCAGACCTGGATGAGCGGCGGCGCCGTGCGCGGTGCCTGCGTCGCGGTCGCCGACCGGCTGCTTGCCCGGGTCGCGCGGGCCGCCGACCTGCCGGCCGAGGTCGTCGAGGCCCCCCGGCGCACCCTGCGGATCGCCGCCGGACACATCGTCGGCGTGGAGGCCGGGCTGCGCATCGGCATCGCCGACGCCCTGGCCGAAGGTCCGATCGAGGCCGACTACACGTTCCACCACCGGCGGACGACCGCGCTGGACGCCGAGGGTCAGGGCGATCCGCACGTGGCGTTCGCCGGCGCGGCCCACCGCGCGGTCGTCGACGTGGACATCGATCTCGGCCTGGTCCGGGTGGTGTCGATGGCGCTGGCCCAGGACTGCGGCACCGTGCTCAACCCCCTGTCCCTGCGCGGACAGGTCGAGGGGGGCACCGCCCAGGGGCTGGGTCTCGCGCTGATGGAGGAGCTGATCACCGTCGACGGGGTGGTGGTCAACCCGACCTTCCATGACTACCTGCTGCCGACCATCGCGGACGTCCCCGACCTGGACTTCGTCGCCGTCACCGAGCCGCAGCCCGACGCGCCCTACGGGGTCAAGGGCGTCGGCGAGGCGCCGACCTGCACCGCCACCCCCGCGATCGTCGCCGCCATCCGGGCGGCGGTCGGGCGGGACCTGCGGCGGGTCCCGGTGCGCCCGCAGGACCTCGTCGACCTCCCGACCCGCCCCGACCTCCCGACCGGCTCCGACCTCCCGACCGGCTCCGACGTTCCGGCTGGCGTCGACGTCCCGACCCGCGCCGGCGTCGACCCGGCTGGAGGTGCTTCGACGGCATGAGTGCGTACCTCCCGGACACGCCGGCACGCCTGCCGGAGCGGCCGCAGGTGCTGCGGTCCCGTCGGGTGGCCCTGCCCGACGGCGAGCGGCCGGCGGCGGTGCACCTCGCCGACGGTCGGATCACCGCGATCACCGAGCCCACCGAGGTGCCGGCGGACGCCCTGGTCACCGACCTCGGCGACCTGGCGTTGCTACCCGGTGTGGTCGACAGCCACGTGCACGTCAACGAGCCGGGTCGGACGGAGTGGGAGGGTTTCGCGACCGCGACCCGCGCCGCGGCGGCGGGCGGCGTCACCACGATCATCGACATGCCGTTGAACGCGATTCCGCCGACGACCTCCCTCGCGGCGCTCGCGACCAAGCGGGCGGTGGCCGAAGGTCAGATCGCCGTCGACGTCGGGTTCTGGGGCGGCATCATCGGCGCCGACACCCGTAATCTCGCCGATCTGGCCGCCCTGCACGACGCCGGTGTCTTCGGTTTCAAGGCGTTCCTGGCTCCGTCGGGGGTCGAGGAGTTCCCGCACGTCTCGATGGAGGTGCTGGCCGCCGCCGCCCGGCACACCGCCCGGATGGGCGCCCTCACCGTCGTGCACGCAGAGTCGCCCGCCGTCCTCGCGGCAGCACCGCCGGTGGCCGGGCGGGCCTTCGCGAGCTGGCTGGCCTCCCGGCCCGCGGCGGCGGAGACGCAGGCGGTGGCGGGGCTTGCGGCGCTGTCCGCCGCGACGGGTGCGCGGCTGCACGTGCTGCACCTGTCCGCCGTCGAGGCGCTCGACGAGATTTTCGCCGCCCGTGAGGAGGGGCTGCCGCTGACCGCCGAGACCTGCCCGCACTACCTGACGTTCACCGCGGAGGAGGTCCCCGAAGGGGCCACGGTGTTCAAGTGCGCCCCGCCCATCCGTGGCAGGACGAACCTGGACCGGTTGTGGGACGCGATGCCGGCGGGGTTGCTTACCGGGATCGTCAGCGACCACTCGCCGTCGACTCCGGAGGTCAAGCACATCGACAGCGGCGACTTCGCGGCCGCCTGGGGCGGTATCGCGTCCGTGCAGATCGGGCTACCCGCGGTGTGGACCCAGGCCCGCGCCCGCGGGCACACCCTCGCCGACGTGGTCGGTTGGATGTGCGCGGGCCCCGCGGACCTCGCCGGGCTGCGCGGCAAGGGTCGGCTCGCCATCGGTGCGGACGCCGACCTCGTCGTCTNCGACCCGGAGGCGTCGTTCCTGGTTGAGCCGTCCATGCTGCGGCATCGCCACCCGCTCACCCCCTACGCTGGACGCAGCCTCGACGGAGTCGTCCGGGCAACCTATCTGCGGGGGGTGCGTGCGGACGGTGACCGCCCGCCGCGGGGACGCCTGCTGGCACGGTGAGGTGGCCACCTCCGCCGATCGGGCCGGGACCCCTCCCGCCGCCGTGGGCCGCGTCGCCGGCTGGCGCGGATGGGCCCCCACGTCCGGCCGTGCGACGCCGACTCGGACCAGCCGCAGGCGTCGACGGGACGTACCCTTTGCCTCCCGCAAACGTGCTGACCCAGCCTGCCCGCAGGGTTCGCCGCCACCGACGCCGGTGGCGACCCGGCGGCCGCCCGACCAGCCGCGCAGCGGCCGGTCGCCGCAGGTGACACCGCTCGACCCGAGAGAAGGATCCGATGAGTGACGAGCCCGACCTGACCAACCTCGTCGACCTGGCGGCAGCCCGTTCCGGCGGCACGGTCGTGGCCGTCAACGACGAGTTCTTCGCGTTCGCGGAGCGGATGTTGCTGCCCGAGCCGCCCATCGTGCGCCCTGGCGTGTTCACCGAACGGGGCCAGTGGACCGATGGCTGGGAGACCCGCCGCCGCCGCGACCTGCCGGGGGCCGACTGGGCCATCGTCCGTCTCGGTGCGCCCGGGATCGCCCACGCGATCACCGTCGACACCACCCACTTCACCGGCAACGCGCCGGAGGCCGTCGAGATCCACGGGGCGACGGTCGCCGGCTACCCGTCCGCCGCGGAGGTCGCCGACGACGCCGTCGACTGGGTGGAGCTGGTCCCGCACACGCCGATCGCCGCCGACGCGGTCAACGTGCTGCCCGTGGCGGAGGCAGGCCGGCTCCGCATCACCCATCTTCGGCTGACCATCCATCCGGACGGGGGAGTCGCCCGGCTGCGCGTGCATGGCACGGTCGTGCCAGATCCGCGCCTGCTCGACCGGGTCACCTCCGACCTTGCCGCCGCCTACCTGGGCGGGGTCGTGGTGGCCGCCAGCGACATGCACTACGGCGACCGGCACAATCTCAACGCCTCCGGCGACGCCCGGGCGATGGGGGAGGGCTGGGAGACCCGGCGGCGCCGCGGCACCGGGCACGACTGGGCGGCGGTTCGCCTGACGACACAGGGCCTGATCGTGCGGGCCGAGGTCGACACCCGCCACTTCCGCGGCAACGCCCCCCGGGCCGTCGAGCTGTGGGCGGCGGACCTCCCGGACCTGCTCGACCCCGATGACATCAGCGCCATCACCGAGTGGGTTCCACTGCTGCCGCGCACGCGGGTACAGCCCAACACCCGGCACCTGTTCGATCTGGAGGTGCCCATTCAGGCCACNCACGTCCGCGTCGACGCGATCCCCGACGGCGGCCTGGCCCGGCTGCGGCTGACCGGCGTGCCGACGGCCACTGGGCGCGAGGCGCTGGCCATGCGCTGGTTCGACGCACTCTCCCCGGACGCCGCCCGCGAGGAGCTGCTGGCCTGCTGCGAGTCCGAGGACTGGGCCGAGGCGGTGGTGGCCCGCCGTCCGTTCGGCGTCCTCGCCGCCCTGCTGCCCGCCGCCGAGCAGGAATGGTGGCGGTTGCCGGAGTCGGCGTGGTTCGAGGCGTTCACCGCGCATCCCCGGATCGGAGAGCGCCCGACCGGCATCCCCGCGCCGCCGACGACGGCGCGCGCGTCAGTGGTGTCCCTGGACGCCCCCCGGCGGGAGCAGGCGGCGATGGACGAGGCCTCCGAGGAGATCAAGGCGGCGTTCGCCACCGGTAACGCCGCCTACGAGGAGCGCTTCGGCTACATCTTCCTGGTCCGGGCGGCGGGACGCGGCGCCGAGGAGATGCTCGCCCTGCTCCAGGAACGGATGGCCCACGAGCCCGATGAGGAGCTGCGCATCGCCGCCGGCCAGCAGGCGGAGATCACCGCCCTGCGGATCCGGCACCTGATCACCGGCGCGTAGTCCGCTGGTAGCGACGAGGGACGCCGATCAGGGCCGGGGCGGGGGACGATCGGGACGGGGGCTGGTCGCAACGGGCCAGGGGACTGCACGGGAGGCGCGATGGGGCTGTCCACACACGTCCTGGACACGGCGCAGGGGCGGCCCGCCGCGGGGATGCCGGTTCGGCTCGAACGGGGCGCATCTCGCTCGAATAGCGCCCAGACCGGTACCGGCTGGACCGTGGTCACCGAGGCGGTCACCGATGCCGACGGGCGGATCGGCGGCCTGCCGCTGACCNCGCCCGGAGTCTGGCGGCTCGTCTTCGACACCAGCGGCCGCTCGGCGTTCTTCCCCGAGGTGAGCATCGTGTTCCACGTCGCGGACCCGGCGGATCACCACCACGTCCCGCTTCTGCTGGCGCCGTTCGGCTACTCGACCTATCGCGGAAGCTGACGCGGTGCGCCCCGCCCGCCCGTGGTGGCCCCGGGCCGCCTGGGTGGGGCCGCCGATCGTCAGGTCTCGGTGGCGGGCTGCGGGCAGGACGGGGAGGCCAGCGGCCATCCGCCGGCCGCCAGCCGGGCGCTGACCCGGGCGATGTCGCCCTCCAGCGGGGTGTCGTGGGTGACGTCGGCGATCGCCGTGCGGATCGCCAGGGCCGACGCGGAGTCACCACTTGCGGCCAGCGCGTCGACGACCGCGGCCACCTCGTCCCCGGTCAGCTTGCGTCGCAGCAGCGCGAACAACGGCAGATAGTCCCGCTCCGGGACACCGTCGGGATACCCGGCCCGCAGCCACTGGATGACCGATGCCAGCAGCGGAGGCAACGCCACGCCGCTCACCTTTCCTTCTCCATCGCGTCGATCTCCCTCACGTTCCTGGCGGCTCCCTCACGTTCCTGGCGGCTCCCTCACGTTCCTGGCGGCTCCCTCACGTTCCTGGCGGCTCCCTCACGTTCCTGGCGGCTCCCTCACGTTCCTGGCGGCTCCCTCACGTTCCTGCGACGACGGAGTAGATACCCCAGCCGATCGCGGCCAGCACCAGGGCGAAGCACAGCGCTCCGGCGGCGATGCCCAGCGGGTTCGTCCCGATGATGCGGTCGTCGTCGGCCTCGCCGGCGGCGGGCGCGTCGCCGGCGCGACCCGGCAGGCTCACCGCGCGCAGCCCGACCGCGAACAGCGCGGGCAGCCCGGCCCCGGCGAGCAGGCCGATGACGACGATCTTCCACAGGGCGTCCAGGTCGATCCAGGAATCCATGCCCGCCTCTCCCTTCGTCACGTCCATCGGTCGTCACCCAGGATCCGTCCGACGGCCGAGCAGCCGTCCCGTCCGGGGCGCCGTACGCACGCCTCAGGCCGCGGCCGGCTCCTTGGCGTTCGCGGGGGCCGTGGCGCCGTCCCACTCGTCGTTGACGTTGTGGTGGCTGACCGGCCTGCGGCGGGCTCGCAGGTACAGCAGAGCGGACCCGATCACCAGCAGCACGAAGACGATCACCACGCCGGGGGTGCCGCCGATGNCCTGGGCGATCCCGTAGCACCCGGCGCCGACGAGCCCGGCGGCCGGCAGGGTCAGCAGCCAGGCGGTCGCCATCCGGCCGGCGACGCTCCAGCGCACCTCGGCGCCCTTGCGGCCCAGGCCGGTGCCGAGAATCGAGCCCGTCGCCACGTGCGTCGTCGACAGCGAGTACCCGAAGTGGCTGGAGAGCAGGATCGTCGCGGCCGAGGACGACTCCGCGGCCATGCCCTGCGGGGAGTCGATCTCGACCAACCCCTTGCCGAGGGTCCGGATCACCCGCCANCCACCGAGGTAGGTACCCAGACTGATCGCGATCGCGCAGCTCGTGATCACCCAGAACGGGGCCTCGGACCCGGCGTCCACCGTGCCGTTGGCGATGAGAGCCAGGGTGATGACGCCCATCGTCTTCTGCGCGTCGTTCGTGCCGTGCGCGAGCGAGACGAGCGACGCCGAACCGATCTGGCCGATCCGGAATCCGTGGCTGCGCGTCCGGTCCGGGACACCGCGGCTGAGCCGGTAGATCAGGTAAGTGCCCACGGTCGCGATGAGGGCGGCGATCAGCGGGGAGAGGGCGGCCGGAATGATTACCTTCGACACGACGCCGTGCCATTTGACGCCGTTCGTGCCGGCGGCGGCCATGGTCGCCCCGATGACCCCCCCGATGAGCGCGTGAGATGAACTGGAGGGAATTCCGAAGAACCAGGTCAGCAAATTCCAGGTAATGCCGCCCACCAGGCCGGCGAATACCACCGTCAGCGTCACGAGATGGGTGTTGACCAGGCCACTCGCGATCGTCGCGGCCACGCTGAGCGACAGGAAGGCGCCGACGAGATTCAGCACCCCGGACAGGGTGACGGCGGTCTTCGGGGGCAGTGCCCGTGTTGCGATCGAGGTTGCCATCGCGTTGGCGGTGTCATGGAACCCGTTTGTGAAGTCGAAGGCCAGCGCGGTCATGACCACCAGGACCAGGATGCCGTCGTTCACGGTGTCTGTTGTAGACCTGAACCGGGCTGATGTCGACTCGTCGGGAACATCCAGAACGGGATAGCGAATGATGTTCGTCGTAGTTCACCTAATATTAATGTGGAGTACGCCTGCCGTTTTGTTTATCGGGCGATTACGGGCTGCTGCTGCTGCTGGCTGCGTTGGGTTGTTGCCGTCCGCCCAGGCGGATGACCGTCGTNCGGTCGAGGCCCGCGGCGGCGAGGCGCGGGTCGTCCAGCAGGCCCGCGTCCAGCGCCCGCAGGATGTGCCCGGCCAGGGCCCGCCCGGTCGCCGGTTCGTCGGCGACCGCGCCGGACTGCCGGGCGGCGGCGTAGTCGGCCAGCCGGGAAAGCGCCCCGCCGAGCCCGGCCAGCAGGCAGCCGGCAACCGCCGCGTGCCGGCTCACCAACTGCCCGGGATGCAGGTCCCAGCCCTGGTAGAGGCCACGGTGCCAGGCGCGGCGGACCAGCTCGGCGTGCCGGTGCCAGGCGCGGCGCACATCGTCGCCGGAGGCACCCGGCCGCTCGTCGCCGTCGACGGGCAGCAGGTTCGACGAGCCGTCTGCGACGTCGAGGCCGGTGCCGGCCGCCGCGAGCTGCATCATCGTCGTGGCGAACTCCACCGCCGGATGGTCGCTGGCCTGGTGGGCGGCCGTGATCCCGAGCGCCGCCGAGTAGTCGTAGGTGCCGACGTGCAGCCCGACGAGGCGGCCGGGGCCCAGGCCGAGGCCGGTGCGCACCAGCTCGGGCAGGGCGAGCACCGCAGCCGGCGTCTCGACCTGCACCTCGAGGCCGACCGGGTCGAGCCCGAGCCGCCGCTCCAGCTCGCCGAGGACGTCGGCGAAGACCCGAAGCTGTCGCGGGTCGCTGACCTTGGGCAGGGTCAGCACGAGGCCGGGTGGCGGGGAGTCGTCGCCGACGAGCGCGGTGAGGAACAGGTCGAGGCTGCGCAGCCCGCGGTCGCGGACCAGCGGGTCGAGCGACTTGGGCCGCAGCCCGTAGCGGGCGGGTAGGACCCCGGCCGCGGATGCGGCGCGCAGCGCCGTGGCCGCGCGCACGGCGTCGGCGTCCTCGGCGTCGTCCGGCCGCAGGCCGTAGCCGTCCTCCAGGTCGACCCGCAGGTCCTGGATCGGCTCGGCGGCGAGCACGCGCCGGGTGTGAGCGTGGACGGCCGCGGCGACCTGCGGCCGCGGGTCGCCGCCGGTCGCCGCGGCGAGCGTCGCCGGGTCGGCGCCGTACGCCGCGAGCAGGGCGCGGGCGCGGGCGCCCCAGGCCGGCACGACGTCGGGAACCATCTGATCGGCCGGCAGGTAGCAGGTGTGGACGGGCTGGCGGGCGCGGGTGCCGCCCGGATGGCGGGCGGCGAGGTCCGCGTCGACGGGGTCGAGGGCGGCGGTCAGTCGGGCGACGACATCGGGCGGCAGCGTCGGCATGCCCCCCAGTCTCCGGGGGACGCGGGGGCGGCCGGGAATGAAGCCGCCGCCGGCGCTGGGCGCACCGATCGGGGGGGTCGATGCGCGGCGCCGGCGGCGGCGGTCTCGGTGGGGGACGTCCGGCTTCCCGCGCCCGAACCATCATCGCTCAGCTCGTCGGACCCGGGGGGCCAACACGGTAACCCGGTCCGAACTGCCCCATTGCGTTGTACCAAATGTCCCCTTGGGGGCGGCCAACCGGGGTCAGTGCGCCCCACCGCGGCCGGGCGGGTGTTCCTCTCGACGGCGCGCGCGGCTTCGTCGACCTCCTCGCCGCCCGCGACGTCGGCCTTGCCCGCCCCGCCGGCGCCGCCCCGACCTGACCGCTCCCTCCGGGCTGTTTTATGTGCCTAGTCTGGTGACATATATTCATGCCCTGGACAGTCGAGGATCTGGGCGGGAGGTCCGGCGGCGCCGTTCCGATCTGGTGCCGGTGGGGCCCGCCGGACCCGTGGGAGGGACGGACGTATGGCCGAAACGCAGACCACTCCGGTGACCGAGCTGCTCAACGAGCTGCTCGGCAGCTACTGGGCGGGCTACGCCCAGCACCGCACCCATCTCGTCCTGGTCGAGTCCTGGGGCCTGCACGGCCTGGCCGCGGGCATGGCTCAGCGGATCGCCGACGAGCCGGTCACCATCGCCGCGGTGCTCAACCGGCTGCTCGACCTCGGCGGCCGGCCGGACTTCGTGGTGGCCAAGCCGGCCATCGGGACGTCGCTGCGGGAGGTGCTGGAGAACGACCTGGCGGCCCAGCGCGGCGCCCGTCCCGGCCTGAACCAGGCTGCGGAGGTCGCCGCCGCCGAGCACGACGCGACCACCCGCATCCTGATCGAGACCGTCCTCGCCGACGAGGAGCGGCACCTGGCCTGGCTCGACACCGAGCTGTCGCTCTACCACCGGCTCGGCGAGCCGCTCTACACGGCGCAGCGCCTCGCCGTGGCCACCGCCGCCACTTCTCCGGCGCCGGCCTGAGTACTCCGGCGCCGGCCTGAGCACGTCCCCGCTTATCCGGAGGCTTCCGCGCCCGATCTTTCCCTCTGGACTGGATATGCAGTACCGGCGTCGTCGAAGGCGCGTTGGATGCCGGCGGCGAGCGTGCGGTGCCGGTCGAGCATCGCGGGCAGGTCGGGGTGCACCGGCCGGCCGTCCTCGACGACGAGCCGGCCGGCGACGACGGTGTGCCGGGCGGCGGTCGGCCCGCAGCGCAGCCAGGCGTCGATCGGGTCGGACAGCGCCCCGGCGAAGGCGACCCCGTCCAGGGGCCAGACGACCAGGTCGCCGACCGCCCCGACGGACAGCTCGCCGATTTCGCCGGCGCGGCCGAGGCAGCCCGCGCCGCCACGGGTGGCGATCTCCAGCGCGTCGCGGGCCGACATCGACGCGGAGCCGTGCCGCAGCCGGCCCAGCAGCATCGCCGTGNGGGCCTCCAGCCACAGCGACGCCGAGTCCGCCGACGACGAACCGTCGCAGCCGAGACCCACCGGGACACCGGCCGCCCGTAGCTCGGCGATCGGCGCGAGTCCGCCGCCGAGGATCATGTTGCTGCTCGGGCAGTGNGCCACCCCGGTGCCCCAGGCGCCCAGCCGGGCGACCTCCTCGGGATTCGGGCAGATGCAGTGCGCCACCCACGCCCGGTCCCCGGCCCAGCCGACCTCGGCGAACTGGTCGATGGGCCGGCGGCCGAACACCGCCAGGCAGTACTCGTCCTCCTCGGGATCCTCGGCGAGATGGGTGTGCAGGCGCACGTCGAGCTGCTCGGCGAGCTCGGCGGTGGCGCGCATGAGCGCCGGGCTGACCGAGAACGGCGAGCAGGGCGCGAGCGCCACGCGCACCATCGCGCCCCACGACGGGTCGTGGTGGCGGGCGACCAGCCGGGCCGACTCGGCGAGGATCTCGTCGTCATCCTGGACCACCGAGTCGGGCGGCAGGCCCCCGTCCTTCGCCGACAGCGACATCGACCCGCGGGTCGGGTGGAACCGCAGCCCCAGGGCCGTCGCCGCGGCGATCTCCGCCGAGATCAGGTCCCCGCCGCCGCGCGGATGCACGTAGAGATGGTCGGTGGTCGTGGTGCAGCCGCCGAGCGCCAGCTCCGTGAGCCCGACGTAGGCCGAGACGTGCACCGCCTCCTCGTCCAGCCGTGACCACAGCGGGTACAGCGTCGACAACCAGGTGAACAGGGTGCCGCCCAGGGCCGGAGCGAAGGCGCGGGTGAGGTTCTGGTAGATGTGATGGTGTGTGTTCACCAGGCCGGGCGTGACGAGTGCGCCGTCGGCCCGTAGGGTGCGCCGGGCCGGCGGCGGCGGGTCGGCCGGGCCGCCGATCGCGCTGACCAGTCCGTCGGTCACCGCGACCCACCCGCCGCGGATCTCCCGGCGGTCGGCGTCCACGGTCGCGACCAGCTCGGCGCCGACGACGAGCAGATCGGCGGAAACAGGAGCGGTGATGGGACGGGAGACGGCGGGACCCGGCGTGGCTGCCGGCGCCGAAGTGGCTGCCGGTGCCAGTGCGGGCGCGGAGTGCGGCTCGGTCATGGCCGCCGATTCTGCGTCCCGCTCATTACGCCCGGGTGACACCGGCCGCGTCCGGAGGTTCCGGCGTGCCCGCTGACCCGCCCGGATCCGCCGCGGCCCAGGTTCCGGCGCAGGTCTCGGCGCCGGTCGTGGCGATCGACGATCCTGCGGATCCGCGTGTCGACGACTACGTCGCGCTCACCGATGTCGCCCTGCGGCGGCGGCGGGAGCCGGCCGACGGGCTGTTCATCGCCGAGGGCGAGCGGGTCATCACCCGGGCGCTGCGGGCCGGCTACCGGCCCCGTTCGGTCCTGGTCTCCCCGGCCCGGCTGGGCGCGGTGCCGGCGGACCTGCCGGCGGAGGTCCCCGTCTACGTGGCCGGGGCCGACGTCCTCGCCGCCATCACCGGCTTCGAGGTGCACCGCGGCGCGCTCGCGTCGATGTGCCGGCGCCCACCGCTGGCCCCGGCGGACGTGCTCGCCGCCGCGAGGCGGGTCCTCGTCTGCGAGGACATCGTGAGCCACACCAACCTGGGGGCGATCTTCCGCTCGGCCGCCGGGCTCGGGATGGACGCGGTGCTGCTCAGCCCCCGCTGCGCCGATCCGCTCTACCGCCGCTCCGTGCGGGTCTCGATGGGCGAGGTGTTCGCCGTGCCCTACGCCCGGCTCGACCCGTGGCCGGGCGCGCTGGGCTTGCTCCGCGACGCCGGTTTCACCCTGCTGGCGCTGACCCCGGCCGCCGACGCCGCCGATCTCGGCGCGTTCGCCGCCCGGCTCGACGCCGGCGCTCCGATCGACTCCGCTCCGGTCAGGCCCACTCCGGCCGACTCGCCTCCGGCCGACGCCGCTCCGGTCGGGCTCGCTCCGGCTGACGGCAGGCCGGCCGTCCTCGGGTCGACAGCGGATCCGGCGGGCCCGGCCACTGGGGCACCGGCGCGCGTCGCGCTCCTGCTCGGCACCGAGGGGGCCGGCCTGTCCGAACCAACCCAGACGGCGGCGACCGCGCGGGTCCGCATCCCGATGGCGCACGGCGTCGACTCGCTCAACGTCGCCGCCACCGCCGCCATCGCCTGCTACCTGCTGGGCCGGCGCTGACCGCACCACTCGCCCGGTGCCGCGTTGCCTAGGACGCCAGCCACGTGCAGCCGGGCACCGGCAGATTGCGCAGCACCCAGAAGGCGATGACCAGCACGGGGATGATCGGCAGCAGCCGGGCCGGGACGCGGGGCAGCGGGCGCCGCCAGCCGGCGGCCCGCGCCACCGCCACCGCCCAGCCGAGGACCAGCATCGGCGCGGCGACGACGAAGAAGAGGTTGTAGTCGGCGGCTGCGCCTGGGTGCCCGTGCAGGAGCTGGTGCAGTCCGCGCAGTGTGCCGCACCCGGGGCAGTCCAGCGACGTCGCCCAGCGGAATGGGCAGGTGGGATAATGGCCGGGCTGCGCCGGGTCGACGAGGTAGACCCGCACGGCGGCGGCAGCCGCGATCGCCCCCACCGCACCGAACCCGCCGAGGCGGGCCCGTGGCGACCAGATCCGTGGGGACCAGACCCGTGGCGCCGCCGACGGACTGGCCGTCATGACCGGGGCGGGCGGCGGATGGTCCGGATGCGGGATCGCGGCCGTCACTCGATCAGCGTAGCCGGAGCGAGGATCGGTCCGCGCCGGCCGGCGGTCACACCGGCGCCCGACCCCGCGGTCGGCGCCCGGCCTCAGGGCGGTGCCCGACCGCCGCTGGTCGGGCCGGCGTCGCGGGCGGTCACTCCAGGTGCAGGGCGTTCTCCTCGGCCGCGGAATTCCTGGTCGCCGCGTACTCGTCCCGCTCGAAGGCCGAGTCCTCGAAGGCGGTGTCCTCGAAGGCGGTGGCATCCTCGCCGTTGACGTCAGCCCGCAGGATCCGGCCCGACTCCCGGCGCTCGGCCTCCAGATAGGGGTCGGTGTCCGGCTGCTCGGCCGCGAGCTGCTCCGCGAAGGACGAGCCCGCGCGTTCCTCCCGCGGCGTGTGCGGGTATCGGACACTCGCGCTCGGCCGGTCCGGAGCCTCCCAGCTGTCGTCGAGCGGGTCTCTGCCGGCGTCCGTCGAGCCGAGGTCGTCGCTGTCGAACGTCTCGGCGGGTTCCAGGGGCGAGTCCTCGCGGTTCCACGAGTCGGAATCCGAGGCTGGTTGCGTCACGTCGGCCTCCCCAACCGGTCCCCGGTGAGCGGCGGTCGTCCGGCGGCGTGCACCTGGACGGATCGTCGGCGGGACGGGTCCGGTCGCTGTCTACATCGGTGCGTCCCGGGCCGTTCCCGGCACGCCTTGATGATGCACCTTCCCTGGCCCGGCGGCGCTAAGCCCACATTGCGCCGTGCCTTGTCGGTCGGCGCGCGCCGCGGGCGACCGCACCGACCCGCAGCCGGCCGGGGTCCGTGCCGATTGACTCGATCGAGGTCGGGCCGGACCGTCGGCGGCCTCGGCTGGAAACCGTCGGGGTCAAGATCCTCTTTTCTCTGCGGTCGGCCGGACAATCGCGGGGAAGCGGCTTGGTTGTGCCCTGCGGACGGAGCAAGCGGTCGTCCGCGATGGCCTGCTCCTCTTCCTGCCGTTCGGAGGGATTTTCCGCGGGCTGGGTCCAAGGCCTCTTCTGGTGGTGCTGACCTGGACATTTTTCGCAGGAATCCGAAACTTTTCCGGCGCGGTTGAATGCCGACTCCAGCGTCTGTCGCGGTTCCCGGCGGCTTGTCCGGTCACCATGGTTTCGGCATGGATGCCCCGGCCTGGACAGCGACGCGGCCAGGAACATTGCCGCGGGACGCGTGCTGACTGCGCGGGGAGGCCCGGCACCAGTCGAGCCGGCGAATCGCGAACCTCAACACGACGCGCCCGCCTTCCGGTGGGTGCGGAGGAGTTGGGTCCCCGCCGTCAGGCGGGGGAGGACGTCCATCCATCCCTGCTCGACGGGCCGGACGGCCACGGCGGTCGGGCGGTCCGGCGGAGTGGATCCGGGTCCTGGTCACGCGGCGACTCTCCGGCGGAATACAGCGATCTGTAGTTGGCAAGTCATTGAGGGCGGCGTTCTCGTCCGTTGGGACGACGCCGGCTACACCGGTCTCCGCGGGCGCCGCGGCGTCGGTGGGCGACGGTGGTCCGGCACGGCCGGGGCCGGATCGCCGTGTCCCGTGCAGATCCGCCCGGGTGGGGATCTGCCGTGCGGGGCTGCGGGCGGGTACGACCGACAGCGCGGATGCAAACGGCAGCAGCATGGACACGATTACCGCGTGGGGCGACCCCGCTTGCCACCGGGAGGCAGTTAGCGTATAGCGTCCCGCTTTGTGGCTACTGTTGCTGAGCGGATACTCGACCAGCTCGCCAAGGTTCCCGAAGGATTGGACGACGGCAGGCTGGCGGCGGCGATCGGGGCGAACCGGGGCACGGTGAACCAGGTCTGCCGGCGACTCGCCCAGACCGGACAGGTGCGCCGCGCGCAGGGCTCCGGCGGCCTCATCCTCAATCGGCTGCCGCAGCCGGCCGCCGTGACCCCCGAGATCCCGGGCGGCTCCGTCCCCGCCGGCTCCGTCCCGGCGGTTCCGGCTGAGGCCGATCCGCCTGCCGTGAACCCCCCGGTCACCGTGGTGCCGGTCAGCTCGGTGGAACCGGCCAGCTCGGTGGAACCGTTTTCGGAGCGGTCCACGGCCGAGACCGGCGCTGCGCCGGCGGCGGAGGTCGAGCTGCTCGGCGTCGCGGAGTCGGCCGTCGAGCCGGTGCCGGCGACCGAGCCGCTCGCCGAGGCCGCCCCGCTGCCGCCCGCGGAGATCCCGCCGACTGACGAGTCCGGGCCGGTCGTTGAGTCCGGGCCGGTCGTTGAGTCCGGGCCGGCCGCTGAGTCCGAGCCGGCCGTCGTGTCCGAGTCGGCGACTGAGTCCGAGCCGGCTGTCGAGCCCGAGCCGGCTGTCGAGTCTGAGTCGGTCGTTGTGTCCGAGCCGGTCGTTGTGTCCGAGCCGGTGGCGGTGGGGGAGCCGGCCCCGGTCGTGGAGGTGGCCGCCGAGCCGGTTGTGGTCGCCGAGCCGGTTCCTGCGGCGGTGGAGCCGGTTGCGGCTGGGGAGGTGGTTGCGGCTCGGGAGGTGGAGCCGGTCGCCGTGCCAGCGCAGCCGTCTGTACAGATTGCGCAGGAGGTGCCGGCCACCGCAGCCGCAGCCGCAGCCGCGACCGGGGCCGGGGCGCCCTCGGCCCCCAGCGCGGCAGAGGACCCGGTGGCCACGCTCGGGGAGGTCCTGGCCGCCCTTGACGAGGCGATGGCTCGGCTGGGGAGCACGATCCCGCCGGCGTCGGCGAAGGCCTCGAACGATGCCACGCCAGCGGTGGAGCTGGCGGGCGGTACGGTAGCCGAGCCCTCCGGGACGGAGGCGGTCCTCGCGGCGGCTCCGGCCACCAGCGGGGGCGGCGACCGGACGGGGACCGGCGTTCTCCCTTCCGCGGAACCGGCCACCGACAGCGTCGTCGTGGTGGCAGAGGGCGCGGGAACGGGTGACGGGGAGGGCGGTAAGGGCGTGGGCGGGGAGAGCTCCCCGGCCGCGGAGGAGGCACCGGTGGAGCGCGCGAGCGCGCCTGCGGTGCGTCGAAGCTGGTGGCGCCGCATGTTTGTGCGCAACGCTGGTTGATGTAACGGTACGTGGTCAGCGGCGGCTGGTTGGCTGTCGTCAGCCTGACGTATCGAGGGCGTCGATCCGGCCGTACCGTTCGAGCNTCACCGATCTACCAGGGGAGAGCATGTCCATGCGAGCGAAATCGCTCGTCGCCGCCGTCGTGCTGTCGTCGCTGGCGCTCGTCGCCTGCGGCAGCCGTGTGAACAACACCGAGCCGACCACGGCCGCCAGCACGCAGGCCGGCGCCTCGAACAACACCGCCTCCGACGTCGGGGTCACGCCCACCGAGATCAAGATCGGTACGATCGCCGGTCTGAGCAGCGGTTTCGGTCCGGACACGTTCTCCGCCTCGCTGTACGGGGCGCGGGCCTACTTCAAGGCGCTCAACGCGGCGGGCGGCGTGAACGGCCGCAGCGTGAACCTCGTCGAGTGCGACGACNAGGGCAGCGGCGACGGAAACGTGAGCTGTGCGCACAAACTCGTCGACGACGAGAAGGTCTTCGCGCTCGCCGGGGTGACCGCCTTCAACTACGCGGGAGCGCAGTACATCAACTCGAAGGGCGTGCCCGACATCGGCGGCCAGCCCGTGGGCACCGAGTACGACCAGTACCCGCACCTGTACTCGATCTACGGCAGCTACTATCCGCGCAACGGCGACCGCCCCGGCTACAACGGCACGCTGTACGCGGGGACCGAGATCTACCGCTGGTTCAAGCAGAATCTGCACACCAACGTCGCCGGGGTCGTCTACTACAACGTGGCCCCGTCGCAGCGCTACGCCAAGTCGGTGGCCGACGGCCTGCGCAAGGAGGGCTACAACGTCGTCGAGGAGCAGATCAACCTCGGGGCGCCGAACTGGGACTCCGCTGTGCTCGACCTCAAGCGGCGCGGGGTGCAGATCGTCTTCGACGCGATGGACGACGGCGGCAACGCGCAGCTCTGCAACTCCATCGAGAGCCAGAAGATGGCGCTGCAGGCCAAGGTGACCACGCCGCAGGGCTGGGCGAACAACATCGGCCAGGTCTACAGCGCGTCGCCGAACTGCCGGAACACGATCTACTCGACCAGCGGCTCGGCCAACTACCAGGACACCTCGATCCCCGCGGTGGCGCAGTTCCAGAAGGATCTCCAGGCGGCGGCGCCCGACCGGGTGGCCAAGGAGAACCTGTGGACGCTGGAGGGCTACGCCTCCGCCCAGTGGCTGACCGACGCGATCCGCTCCTGCGGCGCCAACGTGACCCGCACGTGCGTCGAGGCGTTCATGAACAGCGGCAAGGACTATGACGGCCACGGGCTGCTCATCTCGGCCGGCCGCAACTTCAAGAAGGCNCCGGAACCGCCCGCCCAGGATCAGAACTGCCTGAACGTCGCCCGCTGGAAGGATTCGGCGAACGGCGGCAAGGGCGGTTGGGAGACCCAGGTCAAGGACATGAACACCAACTGCTTCACCGTTCCGAACCTGCCCTACCCGGCGGGCTGACGACCGGCGGCCCTGCCTGTCGACAGGTGGTGGCCGCCGAACCGACTCGGGTCCCGGCCGGGATCCCCGCACCCGCGGGCGGTCCCGGCCGGGGCCCGACTCGTGGCAGCGGTGGATCGGGGGCGGAGCGGCCTCAGGTGGGAGTGGTTCAGGCGGGGGGAGTGGTTCAGGCGGAGGCGCCGGCGGGCGTGCCGCCGGCGAACTCGGCGGGGGTGCCGACGAAGGACCGTTCCCCCCGGTGCAGGACGTAGACCAGGTCGGCCATGGCCAGTGCCTGCTCGGTGTACTGGTCGGCGAGCAGGACCGTGGTGCCGGAGGCGGCCACGGTCGCCAGCCAGCCGAACAGGTCCGCGGCGACCTTCGGGGACAGGCCAAGCGACAGCTCGTCGACCATGAGCACCGAGGGGCGGGCGAGCAGGGCCCTGGCGAGCGCCAGCATCCGGCGCTCGCCGCCGGACATCGAACCGGCCCGCTGGGTGAGCCGCTCGCGCAGCCGGGGGAACGACTCCAGCGCCGGGGTGATGTCGGGATGCCCGCTCGCCTCGGCGATGATCTGGAGGTTGTCCCGGACCGACAGAGTGGCGAACACGGCTCGCTCGTCCGGCACCAGCATCAGGCCGCGGCGCGCCCGGTCGACGGTGGACAGCCGGGTGATGTCCTCGCCGCGCCAGGTCAGGGTGCCCGCCCGCAGCGGGATCAGCCCGGACAACACCCGCAGCGTGNTGGACTTGCCCGCGCCGTTCGCCCCCAGCAGCGCGGTCACCTTCCCGGCGGGGATGGCAAGGTCGAGGCCGTGCAGGACCTCGACCGTGCCGTAGCCGGCGCGGGCCCCCGTCAGTTCGAGCTCGGCGGTCGCCGTCGTCATCGTGCCTCCCCGGACTGCCCTGCCACGGCGAGGGGTGCCTGCGCCAGGTACACCGACCGCACGGTCGGGTCGTTGCGGACCGTCTCCGGGTCACCGGACGCGACGACCCGGCCGCCGACCATCGCGTACACCTGGTCGACGACGGAGAAGACGAGGTCGACGTCGTGGTCGACGATGACGATGCCGACCCCGCCGGCGGCGGTCCGCCGCAGCAACTGCGACAGCTTGGCGGTCTCCTCGCTGTCCAGGCCGCTGGCGGGCTCGTCGAGCAGCAGGATGTCCGGACGCGCGCACAACGCCCGCGCGAACTCGACCAGCCGCAGCGCCCCGGTGGGCAGCGTGCCGGCGATCGTGTCACGCACTTCGGACAGGCCGAGGGAGTCCAGGACCTCCTCGACGATCTGGGTCACCGGCCCCTTCGGCGCGAGCCCCAGCCGTTCGAGCCCGCGCTCGATGCTGTGGCTCACCCGGCCCCGGCCCTGCGCGGACAGGCCCAACAGGCCGCCGGCGTAGTCCCGGCGCCGGTTCTCCGCGCCGACGAGCAGGTTGTCCGCGACGGTGAGGGTGGGGAACAGCGAGGGGACCTGGAAGGTCTGCACCAGGCCGCGCCGCGACCGGATGTCCGGCCGCATCCGGGTGATGTCGGTGCTGCCGAGCACGACCTTGCCCTCGTCGGGCTGCTCGACGCCGGTGAGCAGGCTGAACAGCGTCGACTTGCCGGCGCCGTTCGGCCCGATGAGGCCGGTGATCATGCCCGGTGGGGCGACGAGGTCGACGTGGTCGACCGCGGTGAGGCCGCCGTAGCGGCGCACCAGGCCCACGGCCTGGAGTACGTGCCGGCTCATGCCCGGCCTCCCTCGGCTGGGTGGGTGGCGGCCCCGGCCCCGGCGCCGGCGCCGGCGCGGGACGGCTGCGGCCCCGCCGGGCGCGGGGCGCCGCCCGCCCCCGCGGCCCGCTGCTGGCGGCCCACCGCGGTCTGGGCGGCGGCGTACTGCTGGACCATCGCCACCAGGCTGGCGCCGAACGGCGTGAGCCGGGGGGCGTCCGCGGGCAGTCCGAGCTGGTTACCGGACAGCGGCCAGCGGGCGTAGTGCCCGGCGCGGGCCGCCCCCAGGGTCGAGCCGATCCCGGGGATGCCGGTGCTGCCGGTGATGCCGGTGGTGGCCGGCAGGTGGCCCACCGCGGAGATGCGCACCGGCACCGGCCGCGGGGCCCGCTGGTTAGGGTCGACGAAGCTGTCGGCGAGGTACTGGGCAAGCAGNCGGAGCAGCCCGCGCACGGCCGAGGCGAGCCCGCCGGGCATCCACCCCAGGGCGAGCGCCAGGATGCCGATGGCCAGCGTCGACGATCCGGCCGGAGCCAGTACGTCGATCGTGACCATGAACGCGGCGGCCACGATCGCGCCGGCCGCGCTGTCCGCGCCGAACACGACGACCGCCGTGAACCACAGCAGGCTCTGCAGCGGGGCGAAGTCGTCGGCGGAGAACGAGTAGCTGCTGTGCACCAGCAGCGTCCCGCCGAGCCCGGCGACGACGGAGGAGACGGTGAAGGCCAGCAGCTTGAGGTTGCGCACGTCGACGCCGACCGCGGCCGCGCCCTCGGAGTGGTCGCGCAGGGCGAGCAGGGCCCGGCCGAGCCGGCCGTGGTGCAGGTTGCGCACCACGAGCAGGCCGAAGCCCAGGCAGAGCAGCTCGAAGACGTAGAAGGCCTTCTCGGACAGCNCCCAGCCGAACAGCGACAGCGGGTCGAGGTACAGCCCGGTGGCGAAGGTGGGCTGCTCNAAGACGAACCGGCTCACGACGGCGCCGACGGCGAAGGTCGTCAGGGCCAGGGTCAGCCCGCGGCGCCGGATCGCCGGGTAGCCGGTGATCAGGCCGATGGGGGCGACGAACAGCGCGCCGACGAACATCGACGCGATCCCGGGGATCGCCGGCAGGCCGAACAGGTCGCCGTTGGCGAGCTTGAGCGACAGCAGCGCGCCGAGACCCGCGAAGCCGGCCGCCCCGAGGGAGAGCTGCCCGCTGTAGCCGGTGACGATCACCATCGACAGGAAGATCAGGGCCAGCGCCGGCACCATGAATGCCGAGCGCAGGTCGGAGGGCGCGAAGGTGAGCGGCGCGAGCAGCAGCGCCCCGCCGCCCAGCTTGCCGAGGTAGTCCCGCCGGAGACGGACCCCGCTGACCCGCCCGGACGGCGGCGCGCCGCGGCTGGAGAAGCTCGCCGTCGCTCCCGAGTCGCCCGAGCCCAGCTCCCNCAGCTTCGGGACGGCCAGCAGCAGGACCAGCAGGGCGACGATGAACAGGTTCGACTGGAGCACGGTGAGGATCTGGCCGGCGTCGCCGTGGAGGGTGAACTGCTTGAGCTCGCTCTGCAGGATGGCGATGCCCAGCGCGGTGAGGACCGCCACCGGCATGCTCGACAGCCGCGCGGCCACGACCACCGCGAAGGTCTCCAGGACCAGCAGCGTCAGGCCGTAGGGGGTGAGCTGGAAGCGGGGCGCCAGCAGGATGCCGGTCAGGCCCGCCATCGTGGTGCCGGCGGCCCAACCCGCGGCCGCCACCTTGTCGGCGGGCACCCCGGACAGCTCGGCGAGCTGCCGGTCGTCGACGACGGCCCGGATCTGGCGGCCGAAGGCGGTGCGGGCGGCGATGATCCCGATGACCGCGGCGAACACCACGACCATGATCAGCTCGGCCAGTGCGTCGACGCCGAGCCGGGAATCGCCGAACACCCGGACCGACGAGTTCGGAAAGATGCTGGGCGCGTCGCTGCGTGATCCCAGTCCCCAGATGCCCGCGGTGATGCCGAGGCTCAGCACCAGCACGCCGAGGCTGGCGACGAGGGCCTCGGCGGCCGACGCCCGGCGGCGGGCCAGCGGCCGGAACACCAGCCGTTCGAGCAGCAGCCCGATGCCGGGGGACACCACGGCGAGGGCGATCACGGCGGCCANCCAGATCGGCAGGTCCCACTCGACGACCATCTCGCGGAAGATGTAGGCCACCAGGGTGGCGATCCCGCCCTGGGCGAGGTTGAGTACGCCGTTGGTGCGATAGGTGACCAGCAGGCCGATGCCGGACAGGGCGGCGATCGCGCCCAGCGAGATGCCGGCCAGCGCCAGGTCGATGCTGGTCATCGGCCACCCCCTCGGCGTGCGCCGGCGCCGGCCGGGTCAAGTGTGATCACGGGAACGTCAGCCTTCCGGGGCGCCGTCGCAATGCGGGGAGACGCCGGCGGGTCAGGCGCGCGGGCCGGGGGCGCTGACGCCCGCCGGGCGAGTCGATCCGCCCGGCGCGGTGTCACCGGCCGCGTTGTAGTAGGAGTTCTGCGGTGGGGCGGCGGGCTGCTGCTGGTAGGTCGCCTGGGCCGGGGCGGTGGATAGCTCGCCGCCGGCCTGCTCACCCACGGTGGCGGCCGCGATGATCAGTGAGTGCAGGTCGTCGACCTGGCCGACGGTGCGGGCCTGCGCGGCCTGGGCCGCTTCGAAGCGGTCGGCCACCAGCAACGCGCTGCCGATCAGGACGAGCGCCAACCCGCCGAAACCGCCGGACACCACGTACGGTAGTTGCAGTGCGACGTCCGTCTGCTTGGAGACGCCCAGGTAGCAGCCGAGAAGCAGGACGCCGCCGGCTGCCGCCACCACCCATCCACGCAGCGCACGGACCACGTCGACCACCAGGCGCGCGGTGGGCCGGGGGTTACCGGTCCCAGCGGTCTGCTCGTCCACTTTCGTCTCCCCCATGGAGCGTCTCGTCGTCGGTCGTTCGGGCGGAGTCCCGCGTGGCGCCCGTCCCGGTAGATGATCCGGGCCACGACAGACGTCAGATTAGTGCGCGGAGCTGACCAGGTGCTCTGTCGGGTGGCCCACGGATGTTCCCGGCGAGCTCCGGCGGCACGGGAGGCTTCGTCGCATTCGGTATATGAGGATAGGCCAACGTCCGCCAAGGTCGGTCAAGTATGTCCGTTCACGGACAGTCTGGGCCTTATGTCGGCGGCCGTCGACCCTAGGACGATCGGTTCGCCTCCGCCCGGCGGGCCCGAGGCCGCGGACCGACACCGGCGGGCGCTGTTGCGGCGCAGGCCGCCGCCCGGATCTGGCGGCGCGCTGTCCATCCGGGCGCCGCTGCGGGTGGGCGCGGCCCGACGCGACCAGGCCGGAGCGCCGCGGTCCGGGCCGGACCGACGGCCTTCCCCGCACCTGCCGGCCGTCCCCTGGGATTCGGGCCGGTCGGCGGACCCGTCCGCCGACCGGCCCGCACGTCCTCGGACGGTGATGATGTGTTGGGTTTCTCGTGCTGGAAAATTGCCCTTTCGGGCCATCGGCGATGTTTCTGGGCCCGCATTGCGGAAGCGGTGACTTCCGGTTGCCGCCCGTGGGATGGGGCTCGCCGGGCGGACCCGCGGCGCCGCGGATCAGTCCGACCGGCGGGGCTGCGCGGGGATGACGGTCGGAGCGTCGAGGACGTTGCAGAGCACGGGGGCGCCGAGCGTCGCGACGATCGCGCCGTGCTCCCGGTTGATCGCGTCGGGCCCGGCGCCGCCGGGCCGCGGGGCGTGGGCGGCCTCGGCCGGCGTTTCGGCTGCGGTGGGCGGCGCGGCGAGCAGGTCCGCGCAGCGGTCCACCCAGACGCGCCGACGCTGTCCGAGCTGCCGATCCTCGACCTCCAACGGCCCGGGGACGCCACCCATCGCGGCCTGGAGATGGGCCCACTCGTGCGCCGCCGACCAGCTCGTGAAGGAGCCCAGGTACTCGCCGTCGTAGTCGTAGACGTGACAGGGCCGCAGGCCCAGGTGTCGGTCCGCCACCATCACAGCCAGCCCTTCGGGGTCGGGAAAGCCTGTCAGGATCCATCGTCCCGCGGGTCGGAACTCCCTGCCGACGGAACGGACCGGGTCGGTCCGACCAGTTCGGGAACCCGATCGTCCGGGATGTGACCCCGGGCCGGCTGCGCCGGAGGCGCTGGTCTCGAGCCCAGAGGTCCTACTTCGCTACAGGTTACGGGGTGTGCACGGTGGGCGGTAGCCCGGGGGATGTCCCGGATGGGACGCCGCCGGGGAGGCCGGGCGGCACCGGGGACGTGCGGTGACGGCGGGGCCGGGGACGTGCGGTGACGGCGGGGGCGTCGGGGTGACGTCAGGTGATGATCGGGACGTTGCGCTGGCGCGGCGGCACGCCGGTCCCGCCGGATGCCCGGCCGAACCGCCAGGCGTCCGAGACGATCTGGTCGATGCTCGACCGGGGCGAGCCCCAGCCCAGCTCGGTGCGGATCCGCCGGCTGTCCCCGATGAGCGCCTTGGGTTCGGGGACGGGCGGGCAGTGGATGNGCCGCACCGGGCGCCCGCTGGCCCGGCCGACGGCCGTCAGCACGTCGATGATGCTCACTCCGACGCCGCTGCCCACGTTGAACACCGAGCAGCGTCCCGGCGTGGCCGCCATCAGCGCCGCGTGGTAGGCAGCCGCCATGTCCCCGACGTGGACGTACTCCCGCAGTGCCTGCCCGTCCCCGTTGACGCGGAAGACGTCGCGGCGCCCGCTCGCCACCGCGATCGCCGCCGGGATGATCCGGCTGTCGTCCCGGTCGTAGTGCCCCTCGACGGCGCCCGCGACGTTGAACGAGCGCAGGATGACCGCGCCGATCAGGCCGGTGCCGGCCTGGTGACTCAGCAGGCGCTCGGCGGCGAGCTTGGACGCGCCGTAGGGGTTCGACGGGTCCGGCGGNCGGCTCTCCGGGACGCCGGTGAGATCGACGTCGCCGTAGACGGCGCAGCTCGAGCCGAACACGAACGCGGGCGCGACCCCGGTCCGCTCCGTGCCGATCTCCAGCGCCGTGAGCAGGTTGACGGTGCCCGTGAGGTTGGCCTGGAAGTAGCGCAGGGGAGCCATCCGCGACTCCCGGACCCGGGTCAGGGCCGCGAGATGGCACACCCCGTCGAAGCCCCGGTTCACCCCCGCGGCGGCGAGCTGCCGCGGGTCGAGCAGGTCCGCGGCCACCACCTCGACGCCGGGGGCGAAGACCGGCGCCGAGGAGTGGTCGCGCACCATCGCGGTCACCGCATGGCCGTCGGCCGCGAGAGCGTCCGTGACCACTCCGCCGATGAATCCGGACGCACCGGTGACCAGAACGCGCATGTCCCGGATCAGGACGCCGTCCGGGCGCGTACGCCGGGCAGCAGCGTCTCGCGGTGGCNCCAGGCGAGCTCGAGGCACGCCGCCGCGGACGGAGCGATGGGTTCGGTGTCGACGAGGCGGCGCAGCGCGGTGTGGGTGAACGGGATGCCCTCGGTCACCGCCCGGTTGGGGCCGGCCGTGACGACGGAGCCCTCGGCGTTGCTCTGGACCATCCCGCCGAACAGCTTGTCGAAGGCGTCCGCATCGATGACCACGACGGTGAGTATCTCGCCGAACAAGGTCAACGCGTCGAGGCCGATGCCGAAGTACGACACCCGCACCGAGCCCGCCCGCCGCGCCTGCTCGAAGGAGCGGAACGGCTCGTCGGTGTCGTAGTCGATCGGGCTGGACGAGCTGCCGTCGTGCTCGGGGTTGCCGAGCAGCTCCTCGCTGAGCTCCCGCATGATGTTGCGCCACAGGTCGAAGTCGGCCTCGTGGTGGAACGCGGTGATCCCCGACGGCTGGAACACCCCGGCGGGGATCACGTGGTAGACCCCGCCGGCGGTCGCCACCGAGCCCGCGCTGCGCCGGTGCAGGAAGAAACTCGCCTGACCGCCCCGATCGTGCCGGATCGTCAGGGTATTGATCGACGGCAGCGCCACCCGGCGGCCGAAGTCGAACGGGTTGCCGATGNGCGCCCGGAACGGCAGCGCCGGCCAGGACAGACCGGTGCCGGCCATCGCGGCGGCCGCCTCGTGCGCCACCGTCTCGCACACGTCGACGGCGTCGAAGTAGGTCGTGTGGCCGAAGTTCAGCGTCGGCCGGTTGTCCGCCGTCACCGGCGCCGTGCCGTCGCCGCCGATGTCCAGCAGCCGGAAGCTCAGCCGGTTCTCGAACAGCGTCGGCCGGTCGAGGTCGCGCATCGCCCGGGTGTAGCGCTGGTACCGGGTCTGCGCGCTGCCGCCACCGAGCAGCGGGCGGCTGCCGGCCGTCTCCGGCTCGTCCCCGCGGATCAGCGGCGGATCGACCTTGTCCTGCCAGTGCAGGGCGACCTCGTCGATGTCCACCGGCCGGTCCCAGACCCAGCCCGGGCGGGCCAGCAGTCCGCTGCCGAGCCGGTCGGTCTCCGGGTAGAGCCGCACCGCGGCCCGGGCCAGGCTGATCCGGTGGTGGTTGAGGTGGTCCCGGGTCAGCCGCCAGGCGCGCTGGCTGGCGGCGACCTGTTCGGCCGCGGGACTGCGTGGGCCGCTGTCCCGTCGGCGGTCCGCCATCGCGCCGGGCGCCAGGCCCACGTCCTCCGGGGACAGCGCGAGGTTGCGGGCGATGTGGCGCAGCGTAGAGATGTCGTGGATGGCCCGGCGGCCGCTTTCCACCTTGGAGACGTACGACTGGTCGAAGCCAAGCCGATCGGCGAGTTGCTGCTGCGTCAGGCCGTGTGCCTGCCGGTAAGCCCTCAGGAGCTGGCCGACGCCGACGCTGGCTGGAGTGGCCCGCGGCGGCGTCCAGAGCCAGGTGTGACCAGTCACCCGCTGTCCTCTCGTCCGACAATCGTGTTACGCGAAGTGAGCATAACGAGTCGGGCATCAGGGAGCGCAGTGACATAAATCGACCACCCCATACGGAGGTGGCCCGGTGGCGTCCTGCAACATCTTCGCTGCCTTGCGTTATGCGGTGCTGTTCCCGCCATCCCGGCGTTCATTGGTTGGGCAACCCGTCGGACAGATCGAGGACGACCACGATAATGATCGCGACGAGTATCCAGCGGAAGAAGCCGATGCGGCTCCACACGTCGCGGGCGATGCTCCGGCCGGCTCGACCGCCGAGTACGAGCAGAGCGAGCAACGCGCCGCCGACCACGACGATGAAGATGCCGGCATTACTCTGGTCCACGCTCAAGACGATCGCATGACGGCGTCGGACGACTACGGAGGTCCTGTCCAATTGCCGCCGATCGGCCGCGAACCGCGCCACCCGGGGCACACACCCGGCCGGCGCGAGGTCGGTCGCGGGCGTGGTCACGTCGAGGTACTCCGGGTCGCTGGCGGCGTGGGGCGGCAAGGTGTGAGGGACATCATGCAGGATTGCGCCTGCCCCACCGCCGGACCAACACACCTCCCGGCACGGCGAACCCATCCCCTTCCGCCGCCCGCGGGATGTCGTCAGGCGCGCATCTGGACGAGCTCGTCCCTAGCCTGTTCCGGATGTCCACGGCACTTATGACCGATCACTATGAGTTGACCATGCTGCGGGCGGCGCTCCGCTCCGGGGCGGCCAACCGCCGCGTGGTCTTCGAGGTCTTCACCCGTTCGCTGCCGCCCGGCCGCCGCTTCGGCGTATTCGCCGGTACCGGTCGGCTGCTCGACGCCCTGGCGGACTTCCGCTTCGCCCCGCCCGAGCTCGCCGCGTTGCGCGCCGCCGGCGTCGTCGACGACGACACCGCTGCCTGGCTGGCCGACTACCGCTTCCGCGGCGACATCCGCGCCTTCGCCGAAGGTGAGCCGTTCTTCCCCGGCGCGCCGGTTCTCGCCGTCGAGGGGACGTTCGCCGAGTCGGTGCTGCTGGAGACGCTCGTGCTGTCGATCCTCAACCACGACAGCGCGATCGCCGCGGCCGCTGCTCGGATGGTCGCCGCGGCAGGCTCGCGGCCCTGCCTGGAGATGGGCTCGCGGCGCACCCACGAGGCGGCGGCCGTCGCGGCCGCGCGGGCTGCCTACCTGGCGGGCTTCGCGGCCAGCTCCAACCTGGAGGCGGCGCGGACCTACGCCGTGCCCAGCGTGGGGACCAGCGCGCACGCGTTCACCCTCGTCCATCCCACCGAGGCCGAGGCGTTCGCCGCCCAGGTGGCCGCCCTGGGCCGCGACACGACGCTGCTCGTCGACACCTACGACGTCCCCGCGGGCATCGCCGCGGCGGTGGCCGCCGCCGGGCCGGAGCTCGGCGCCATCCGGATCGACAGCGGCGACCTGGGTGGGCTGGCCACGGCCGCCCGGGCGCAACTCGACGCGCTCGGCGCGCCCAGCACCCGGATTATCGCCACCGGGGACTTGGACGAGCACGCCATCGCCCGGCTGGGCGAGGCGCCCGTCGACGGCTACGGCATCGGGACGAGCCTGGTCACCGGCTCCGGGGCGCCGACCGCCGGGTTCGTCTACAAGCTCGTCGAGGTCGACGGCGTCGCCGTCGCCAAGAAGTCGGTGGGCAAGACCAGTCGCGGGGGACGCAAGCGGGTCGTGCGCCGCCACGACCCCAGCGGCCGCGCCGTCGCCGACGTCGTCCTCCCCGCCGCCGCTCCCGCCACCGCTGCTCCCGCCACCGCCGCTCCCGCCACCGCTGCTCCCGCCACCACAGCCGCCAGCAGCGCGGCTCCCGCCGCCACGGACTCTCTCGCCGCGACGGCCGCTCCCGCCGTCACGGCCTCCTCCGCTTCCGCGGCCACTGCGGCCCCTTCCGCCGCGGGGCCCACCGCCATCGCTCCTACCGCCACCGGTCCCACCGCTGCGGCCGCGGCGCCGACCGCCGATACCCCCTCCGCCGGCTCGACCTTCGTCGCCGCGCCGGTGGCGGCTGCGGACTCCGGGTTCCGGCCCGGCGAGTCCCGGGACCGTGAGCTGCTCCAGTCGATCGTCGTGCGGGGCGAGCTCGTCGACACCGACCTGGTCGGGCCCGCCGGCACCCGACGGGCCCGCGAGCACCACGGCCGGGCGTTGACCGCGCTGCCCCCGACGGCACGGGACGTGCGCTTCGGTCAGCCATGCCTGCCCGTCGTGCACACCACCCACGCCTGATCGCGGTGGCGCAGGCCTGACCCGGCAGGCCCAATCGGGCCCGACCACCGGTCACGTTCGGGCGGCCCGGCCGCACCGCCACGGCCCCGCGGACCCGCTCCAGGGAGGGGGCCGTGTGCGGTGGGATGGGCATGGCCAGACTGGAGGGGTGCCGCCCGCCTCGCCGCCGAATCAGGTCCGCGGTCCGCGTGACGGCGACGACGGGCGGCGTCATGGTGACCCCGTCACGCCGCCGGTCGTCGCCGTCAGCGTGGACCTGGTTCTGCTGACCCTGCGCGGCGGTCGGCTCTGCGTCCTTCTGATCCGCCGGGACCCGCCGTTCGACGTGGCCTGGGCCCTGCCCGGCGGCTTCGTCGACGGCGACGAGGACCTCGACACCTCGGCGTCGCGCCAGTTGTGGGCCGAGACCGGGGTGACCACGACCGGCCATCTCGAACAGTTGCGTACCTACGGTGGCCCGCACCGCGACCCGCGGGCGCCCGGGGTCAGCGTCGCCTACCTGGCCCTGCTGCCGAACCTGCCGCAGCCGGCGCCCGGCGGGGACGGCCCCCGTGCGCGGTGGTGGCCGGTGGCGGACCTGGACTCCCCGGATGGCCCCGCGCTGGCCTTCGACCATCCACGGATCGTCGCCGACGGGGTCGAGCGGGCTCGCGCGAAGCTGGAGTACACCCCGCTGGCCGCAGCCTTCTGCGAGGACCAGTTCACCCTCGCGGACCTGCGTCGCGTCTACGAGGCCGCCTGGGACGTCGCGCTGGATCCGCCGAACTTCCGGCGCAAGGTGCTGTCCACGCCCGGGTTCGTCGTCCCGGTGGGCCGGCGCACCTCCCCGCGCGGCGGCGGCCGGCCCGCCGAGCTGTACCGGCGCGGCTCGGCCACCGCACTGCATCCGCCGCTGCTACGCCGCTCCGTCTGACCGCCGTCGCCTCGCTGCCTCGTCACGTGCCGTGAGCGGGACGTGCGCCGTTGCATCTCACCGTGCCCGGCGACGGGTCAGGGCGCGGGAATGGCGTAACAATAGGCCTCGTGTCTGTCACCGCCGTGTCGCCCGTCGACGTCGAGGAAGCCGACGAGACCCTCGACGACGATCGGCCGTGGGTCACGATCGTCTGGAACGATCCGATCAATCTCATGTCGTACGTGACCTACGTCTTTCAGAAGTTGTTCGGCTACACCAAGTCGAAGGCCACCGAGCTGATGCTCGACGTCCACCACAAGGGGCGGGCCTCGGTCGCCACCGGTACCCGGGAGGAGATGGAGGCCGACGCGGAGCGCCTNCATGCATACGGACTGTGGGCGACGATCGCCCAGGACTGACCAGCCTGGACGGGCGACCCCGGGCACCCGGCGCCGGTGGGGGATCCGATCGGGTGTCAGGGGGTCGCCTCGGCCCTGGCCGCCATGGTCCCTCTCCCGACCGCGCGTTCGCCGTGCCGTGGCCGTCTGCCGTGCGCGGAGGCGGCCGATCGGTCTCGCGTGGGCCCGACTTTTCCCAACCATCGGGCTCCGTCGGGGCAACGGGGCCACAAAGAGCTAGCTGGATCGGGGTCGGGTCGGGCGAGGCTGAGCGCCGGCGGCAGGCGGCGCCGCGCGCGCCGGCCGCCCGGGGCGGCGGGTGATTCTGGCCGGGTAGGACGGAATGCCGGGGGCCGGTGGGCCCGGCCGTGGGCGATGGTCCGACAATGTGCTCGGCGGGTCGAGAAGATGCGGGCGGGATTCGTCCGGATCGGTCCCGGAGGAGTCCCGCGGCAGTGATTCNGAAAAGCCCGCTGAATCCGTATTCCCCGTTTCTCGGCGGATCGATACGTTCCGCGGCTCGGTTCTGCCGGACTCCGGGGATGAATCCGGGCTGTGCGTATCGGTCATCAAGGAAAATTCGACTCCATCGTCCGGAATATTCGGGTAATTAGGACGCGACCTCCTCCGGCAGGCGTCGCGCGGCCACCGCATGACTCCGCTCGGTGCCGGGTTCAGTAGCGTCCGTATCGCAAAATTGGCCAGATTCCGGGTGGGACGAGCGAGCTACCCCTTCCCGGGGATCACCCCCGAAAACGCCTCCGGAGGCCCGCGGGCCACCCGCACCCCGGTCGCGCAACGGCCGTCGGCGCCCGGTCAGCGCCGCCTTCGAGGTCCTGGGCCCGACGCCCCGATGCGGCACGCAGGGCCACCCCGCCGGCTCGACTAGGCTGGCGATGGTCAACCGCCGGACGCCCGCCGTGGCCCGCCGCGCGCCCGCCTGGCTTTCCAGGCGATGGCGCCGCGGGACCCGTCGCGCGGACGGTCGAGCCCCGGCGGCCCCGGCGGCGTCGGCGGTGACCAACGAGAGATCCGCGGGCGGGCGCCGCGGACGAGCGGTGATGGAGGGCACGACGTCGTGGCTGCTGACGGTTTCCGTCGCACCCGGTCCGGGATCGAGCTGCGGCTGCCGCAATGGGAGTCGGCGCTGTTGTCCCAACTCGTCAGCCAGATCGAGACGCTGCTCGAACCGCCGCCCGTCGAGGACCCGCTGGAGGCGATGGTCGGGCTGCGCGACACCGCCCCGCCCCCGCCCGAGGACCCGGCGATCGCCCGGCTGCTTCCCGACCCGTACCCGGACGACCCGATGGCCTCCGGGGACTTCCGTCGCCGCCGCACCGACGACCTGCTCGCCCGCAAGCGCGACGCCGCCCGCCGGGTGCTGGCCGCCATGCCCGCTCCCGGGTCCGTGCTCGTTCTCGATGAGGACGCCGCCCAGGACTGGCTGACCACCCTGAACGACCTGCGGCTGTTCCTGGGCACCCGCCTCGCCCTGACCGACGACGACTCCTCCGACGAGTTGGAGCGGATGGATCCCGAGGATCCGCGCTACCCGCTGGTGGCGNCCTACGTCTTTCTGACCGGGCTGCTCGACGAGCTGACCCGGGCGCTGGACTAGGCCCGGACAAGGCCCGGACCAGGCCGCCCGGGGCGATCCGGGTCGTGGCCGGGACGTCTCGTCGCCAGGACCTGCCNAGACCACCCCTTCCGCGTCGTACGGTGGGCCAGTGCTGCGCATCGACCGTGCCTGTTACGAGGCGATCGTCGCCCATGCTCGCCGTGATCACCCCGACGAGGCGTGCGGGGTCGTCGCCGGCCCGGTGGGTTCGGATCGGCCGGAGCGGTTCATCCCCATGGAGAACGCCGAGCGTTCGCCGACCTTCTACCGCTTCGATTCGAAGGAACAGCTACGGATCTGGNGGGAGATGGACGACCGTGACGAGGAACCCGTCGTCATCTACCACTCGCACACCGCGACCGAGGCGTTCCCGTCCCGCACGGACATCTCCCTGGCCGGGGAGCCCGACGCACACTACGTGCTGGCGTCCACTCGGGAGCCCGACCACACCGAGTTCCGGTCCTTCCGGATCACGGACGGCGTGGTCACCGAGGAGCCGGTGGAAATCGTCTGAGGGCCTGGGACGTTGCAGTGGCGGGGCCGGCGCGGGCGGGGCCGGCGCGCGACGGGGCAGCAAGGGGGGTGACGGCGTGGCCGGTTTCATCGGTGCGCGAGCAGGGCGGCCCGGGGCGGCATCGTCCCTGCCTGCGTCACGGTCCCTGCCTGCGCCATCGTCCCTGCCTGCGCCAGCCGAATCGGAGACAGCCGTGCCGTCGTCGGGGCATCCTGGGCCTGCGAGTGGCGAAGGCCCCGCCCCGGCGCATCCCGGCCAGCAGTCCTGACACCCCGCAGACCCCCGCCCGCACAACACCCCGCCCATCCGGGCGGCGCCTCGGTCGAGCCCGACCGCTGGCACCCGCGAAAGGAGCACCATGGCAGTCCAGGTCCGTGTGCCGACGATCCTGCGCAGCTACACGGGAGGTTCGAAGCTGGTCGAGGGCACGGGCGACACCGTCGCCGCGCTCTTCCTCGATCTCGACTCCCGGCACTCCGGGCTGCGCGGCCGCCTGGTGACCGGTGACGACGGGACCGAGCTGCACCGGTTCGTCAACATCTACGTCAACGACGAGGACGTGCGGTTCCTCGGCGGGCTCGACGCCAAGCTCAACGACGGCGACGAGGTCACCATCCTGCCCGCGGTCGCCGGTGGCTCCGTCGACAGCTCGCCCGGCGCCTGCGCCGGTCAGCACTAAGCCGAGCGGCAGGTCCGACTCATGCGATTCGACTCCCTGGCCGACTCGGTCGGCCGGACCCCGCTGGTCGGGCTTCCGCGACTGTCCCCGTCGCCGGAGGTCCGGCTGTGGGCGAAGCTGGAGCAGGACAATCCGACCGGTTCGATCAAGGACCGGGCGGCGCTGTGGATGATCGCCGACGGCGAGAAGCGCGGCCTGCTCACCCCCGGCGCGACCGTCCTGGAACCGACCTCCGGCAACACCGGTATCTCGCTGGCCATGGTCTGCCGCCAGCGGGGTTACCGGCTCGTCTGCGTCATGCCGGAGAACACCTCGGTGGAGCGCCGCCAGCTCCTGCAGATGTGGGGCGCCGAGATCCGGTACTCGCCCGCCGCCGGCGGCTCCAACGAGGCAGTCGCCGTCGCGAAGCGGCTCGCCGCCGAGAACCCCGACTGGGTCATGCTCTACCAGTACGGCAACCCGGCGAACGCCCAGGCGCACTACGAGACGACCGGCCCGGAGATCCTCGAGGACCTGCCCGCCATCACCCATTTCGTCGCCGGCCTCGGGACGACCGGCACCCTGATGGGCACCGGCCGCTACCTCAAGGAGCGGGTGCCCGACATCACGATCGTCGCCGCCGAGCCCCGCTACGGGGAGCTGGTGTACGGCCTGCGCAACATCGACGAGGGCTTCGTGCCCGAGCTGTACGACCCGTCGGTGCTTACCTCGCGCTACTCCGTCGGTCCACGCGAGGCTCTGCGCCGTACCCGCGAGCTCGTCCAGGAGGAGGGCATCTTCGCCGGGATCTCCACCGGAGCCATCCTGCACGCCGCGCTGGCCCAGGCCGAGCGGGCGGTCCGGGAAGGTCGACGGGCCGACATCGCCCTCATCGTCTGCGACGGCGGCTGGAAGTACCTGTCCACCGGCGCCTACGCCGGCACCCTCGAGGAGGCCGAGGCGGCGCTGGAAGGTCAACTATGGGCGTAGCCCCGTAGATCGCCTTCGGCGATCTACGGGGACCCCTCGCCCAGGGCGCCGTTCGGGGTTTTTGTCAGATCGCCTTCGGCGATCTTCCTGGGGGAGCCGGTGGGGGCCTTCGGCGATCTACGGGGACCCCTCGCCCAGGGCGACGGGAATCCGCCCGCTCAGGAGGCCAGGACTTCGCCGAGGAGGGTGGCCAGGTCGCGGAAGGCCAGACCGCGGTGGCTGATCGCGTCCTTCTCGGCCGCGGTCAGCTCGGCGTTGGTCCGGGTCTGGCCGTCGGCGAGGAACAGCGGGTCGTAGCCGAAGCCGCCCTGGCCGCGGGGCTCGGTCAGCAGGATCCCCCGCAGCTCCCCGTGCGTCACCCGCTCCACGCCGGCGGGGGTGACCAGGGCCGCCGCGCAGACGAAGGCCGCGCCGCGTCGCGCGGGCGGCACGTCGTCGAGCTGGGCCAGTAGCAGGGCGTTGTTCGCCTCGTCGCGTTCGATGCGGGTGCCGTCCCGCCGTCCGGACCAGCGGGCCGAGCGCACGCCGGGCATGCCGGACAGCTCGTCGACCGCGAGCCCGGAATCGTCGGCGACGGCGGGCAGCCCGGTCTGCTCGGCCGCCGCCCGCGCCTTGATCAGGGCGTTTTCGGCGAAGGTGGTCCCGGTCTCGGCCACCTCGTCGCCGTCGGGGAGAGCCACCAGCTCCACCGCCAGACCGCTGGCCGCCAGGATGCGGCGTAGCTCGGTCAGCTTCGCCTCGTTGCGGCTGGCGAGCACCACCCGCACCGGCTTCGACGAGCCGGCCGGCGCCCCCGCCGCGGCGACGTCCGTGCCGATGGTCGAGCCGGTAGTCGATCCGGTAGTCGGCTTCGCGGTCACCGGGCCCCCTCCGGTCGGGCGGGACCCGCCGGTGCTGGACCGCGCAGCGCCTCGGCCTGGATCTCCGTGAGCTGGGCGCAGCCGAACACGGCGAGGTCGAGCAGGCTGTCGAGCATCGCCCGGTCGAACGGGGCGCCTTCGGCGGTGCCCTGCACCTCGACGAATCCGTCCGCTCCGGTGCACACCACGTTCATGTCGGTGTCGGCGGTGGAGTCCTCGGTGTAGGCGAGGTCGAGCATCGGCTCGCCCCGCACGACCCCGACGCTCACCGCGGCCACGCTCGTCGTGATCGCCGCAGGCCGGCCGAGCCAGCGGGCGGCGTCGACCAGCGCGACGTAGGCGCCGGTGATCGCGGCGGTGCGGGTGCCGCCATCGGCGAGCAGCACGTCGCAGTCGATGGCGATGGTGTTCTCGCCAAGGGCGGCCAGGTCGATGCAGGCCCGCAGGCTGCGCCCGATCAACCGGGAGATTTCGTGAGTGCGCCCCCCGATCCGGCCACGCACCGACTCGCGGTCGTTGCGGGTGTTGGTGGCCCGCGGCAGCATCGAGTACTCGGCTGTCACCCAGCCCAGGCCGCTGCCCTTGCGCCAGCGCGGGACGCCGGTGGTCACCGAGGCGGCGCACAGCACCCTGGTCCTGCCGGCACTGATCAGCGCCGACCCCTCGGCGTGCTCCTGCCAGCCCCGCAGGATCGTCACCTGCCGGAGTTCGTCCGGTTTCCTGCCATCGACTCGTGTCACGCCCGCGACACTATCGGCCCGCCCCGGACCGGCCACCCGGCCCCGTCTGACTGGACCCGGCCTGGCCTGGTCCGATCGGGCGACGCGGTCCGATCGGCGACGCGGTCCGATCGGCGACGCGGGTCAGATCTCGAAGGTGGCCCCGGGCGTGGCGATGGTCAGGTTCCCGTCGAACGCCCCGACCGCCTCCTCCTCCGAACGGGCGGCGTTTCCCCAGGGGACGAGATGGGTCAGCACCAGCCGCCCCACGCCGGCCTTCTGCGCGTGCTCGCCAGCCTCCCGGCCGGTCAGGTGCAGGTCGGGCGGATTGTCCTCGTCGTCGAGGAACGACGCCTCGCACAGGAACAGGTCGCTGTCGCGGGCGAGCCGGACGAGCCGGTCACAGGCGCCGGTGTCGCCCGAGTAGGTGAGCACCCGATCCTCCGCCGTGACCCGGACGCCGTACGCCTCGACCGGGTGCGCCACCCGGGTGAGGTCGATCCGGAACGGCCCGACGTGCAGGCAGCCGGCGCCGATGGTGCGGAAGTCGTAGATGTCGGCGAGGCTGTCTTCCGGCCACTTCTCGAATGCCCCGCACAGCCGTTCCTGGGTGTTGATCGGGCCGTAGACGGGGAGCTTGGGCGGCATGCCCTCGGGGTGGTAGCGCCGCGCGTAGGAGTTCGCCACCAGGTCCAGGCAGTGATCGCCGTGCAGGTGACTGAGCAGGACCGCGTCGATGTCGCGCAGGTCGCAGTGCCGCTGCAGTTCACCCATCGACCCGTTGCCCGCGTCGAGGACGAGCCGGAACCCGTCCGACTCCACCAGGTACGACGAGCAGGCGGAGGCCGGCCCCGGGTACGTGCCGGAACAGCCGAGAATGGTCAGTTTCACCGTGGCACCACCGGGCTCTGCTGGGAGGAATCCTGATCCGCCGCGGGTCGGGCGGTCCAGACGGCTGCGGTCGAGGTCCTGGTGGCGGGCGGCGCGGACGGAGCCGGGAGGGACGGCTCCCCGGAGGCCACGGCCGAGACCTGGACGAGTTCGGGCCCGAGGAACCTGCGCCCCACGCGGGTGAACAGCGCGGGGTCACCCGTGGTCAGGAAGCGGTGGCTGGGTGGTGGTAGGTCGGGGTCGCGGAACAGCCCGTCCCGCGCGAGCACCCGGTAGGTGTCCTTCGCTGTCTCCTCGGCACTGCTCACCAGCGTCACGCCCTCTCCCATCACGAGGCCGATCACCCCGGTCAGCAGCGGGTAATGGGTGCATCCGAGTATCACCGTGTCGACGTCGGCTTCCTGCAACGGTGCGAGATATGCCTCGGTCAGTCCGAGTAGCTGCCGCCCCGAGGTGATACCCCGCTCGACGAAGTCCACGAACGCGGGGCAGGCGACGCCGGTCAGGTCGACGCCCGCGGCGGCGGTGAACGCGTCGTCGTAGGCGCGGCTGCCGATCGTGGCCACCGTGCCGATGACGCCGACCCGACCGCTGCGGGTGGCCGCCACCGCGCGCCTGGTCGCCGGCATGATCACTTCAACGACCGGGACGCTGTAGCGTTCCCGCGCGTCGCGCAGGCACGCCGCGCTGGCCGTGTTACAGGCGATCACGAGCAGCTTCACCCCCTCGTCGACCAGACGATCAAGACACTCGAGGGCGTAGCGGCGTACCTCGGCGATGGGGCGTGGTCCGTAGGGTGCCCGTCCGGTGTCGCCGAGATAGACCAACGGCTCATGCGGAAGCTGGTCCAGAATGGCGCGCGCCACTGTGAGACCGCCTACTCCGCTGTCGAACACCCCGACCGGCGCGCCGCTCATNAGCGATCAGACTAAGCCGGAAACCCGATGCTCACCCTGTGGCTGTCATCACGAAACCTTTGTCCAATACGGGACAGCATGCGCAAGTCGCACATCGTGCCGATCTGTCCGGCGCTTCGGGTTGCCTCGCCGTGTGTCATACGTCGTTGCTACCCATGCTCCGGTCCCGGTGTGCCGGGGCCGGACGATGTGTGGCGGGGTCGACATCCCCCGGCGGCCCCCTGGCCCCAGGGGAATGCGCAATGTCCGGCCGATCGGGTCGGGATCGATCCGGTGCGGCCCGCTCGTCCTCCCGCGACGAAAGGTACCCGCCTGGCAGCGGCATACGGGTACAGGGACCTCAAACGGGGTGTACGCTAGAACTGCCTGTAATCGATCAGTGACTAATAGCTATCGACCAGGTAGGTTGAGGACGCGGCTGAGGCGTCCGGGTCGTTCCCATCCGTCCCCGAACCGCGATGTCCCAGTCGCATCCTCGAGCTCGGCGGCGTCCGGTCGGGGTATCCATGGTGATGCCCCGACCGGCACCGTCGGGCCAGTGCCCGTGCCGCGCGGGCATCGGCGCCGCAGCGCCCCCGCCCGGCCGTGCGGTGGGGTCGCCGGCTGGCCCGCGGCGTCGCGCCGGTTGGGCGTGATCCGTCCGCGTTTCAGGCCGTGAGCCGTTCTCTGATGTCCCCCTGTGCCCCTACGATGACGAGATGCCGTGATTGCCGCCGCTGTGGGCCGGGCAGGTCATCGAACGCCAGCGGGGGATGCCGGGGCGTCACCGCGTGCCGGCGACACGGGTGGGTGCCGTCAGCTCACCGTTGCGTCGCGGCCGCCGACCCGAGGACGGACGGAGCAAGCGGGATGATCACCGTCAAACCGCCCTACCGGCTTGTCGGGTTGGCGTCGATCGAGGTCGTAGCCCCGTCGAGGGCGATAGGAACATGCCTATGGCACGGTTCCTCGCTGCGGTCGCCGCGGGCGTCGCCCTCCTGGTGGGAGGGCTGGTCACCCTGGCGCTCGTGCTCCCACCCGCGTACAGCTACCTGGTCCCGCTTGTCATCATCCTCGTCGTCGTGGGGGTCAACATCACTGCCTGGCTCGTGATCCCGCAGGTTGTCGGCTCGGCGTTCGCCTCGGCGTCCGGGGCCGCCGAGGGGTCGGTGCCCGCGCGCTCCGACTCCGCCGGCGGCTCGTCGTTCGGTTTCGCCCACGTCGGGTTCGACTGGCCGAGCGGTGACCTCACCGCCGAACCCAGCGCCGACGAATGGTCGTCGTGCTGGGACTACGCCGGTCGCGACGGTGCCGACGACGATCGCTGGTCCGTGCCCGGCGGCGCCGACAGCGTCTCCTGGAGCAGGTCGGGCGGCGCCGACGGCGGGTCGAGCTGGTCGGAGGGGTCCGCCGGCGGGTCGAGCGGGTCGAGCGGGTCGGGGAGCATGTCGTCGGGCTCGTCGGACGGACCGGGCGGCACAGCGACGGCCTGCTAGGAGCGACCCCGCCCAGGCCGGCGGGCACCCGACTCACAGCAGCACGGCGACCAGCGCGGCCAGCCACAGCGATGCCGCGTGCAGAGACTGGTCGGCCAGGTACATGCCGTTCATCCCGTTGTCGGCGAGCTCGGCGAAGTCGCCGCCACCCGTCCTGGTCAGCAGCCAGTGCACGGCGACCCGGCGGTCCCACAGCGCGTGGGTGAACACCGAGATCACCAACCCGGCGACGGCCCCGAACGCGGACAGCCGCAGGTCGAGCCCGACCGCCGTCACCGTCACCATCACCACGACGACCACGTGATACGCGGCCAGGTGGCGTCCCAGCGCCGCCCAGCCGGCCGGGCCCGGCGTCGTCTTCAACCGGGCCTGGGCGTCGGTCTGGCCCAGTACATGATCGGCGAGCTGGTGTGCCGCGAACAGGGTCACCAGCAGGACCGCGAAAGTGACGGCCCTGGTCATGAGGCCGGGGCGGGACGTCGGGACGGAGCTGCGCTCATCGTCAATCCTGCTCTGCGCCCAACGCCCGGGCGGGCCGGGCGGGCCGCGGACGGCTCGGGGCCGCCCACCGGTGGCTGGCGTCGGCGGGCGGCACGCACCGGGCGGCGCGCCCGCCGGCGGCCACCGGCGAAGTCGGCCGGGACGGCGGGTGCGAGCGCGCACCCGGCCTTCGTCGGGCCGACCGGGTGGACTCGTCGCCGTTCAGCCTGCGACCCGGCGAGCTGCGACACCGCATCCTGAGACGGCTTTCGCCGGGCCCCGCACAATCACCGGCTGCCCCGGCTGCCCCGGCTGCCCCGGCTGCCCCGGCTGCCCCGGCTGCCCCGGCTGCCCCGGCTGCCCCGGCTGCCCCGGCTGCCCCGGCTGCCCGAGGCGCCCAGCCGCCCGCCGCCGCGTTAGGCGAGCCCGGCGCGGCGGCGGGCGGTCTCGGCGACCGCTGCCCAGTCCTGCTCCCCCTGGCCGTGCGCGAGCGCCTCGATGAACGCGTCGCGCAGCACGCCACCGAAGGGCAGGGGGACGTTGCGCTCCTGGCCGGCGGACAGCGCGAGGCCGACGTCCTTGAACCCGAGCGGTAGCCGGAAGTTGACCGGCTCGTAGCTTCTCTTCCCGATCATGCTGCCGTAGCCGGCGAAGACCGGGCCGGGGAACAGGTTGTCGGTCAGTACCTCGATGAACAGAGCCGGGTCCAGGCCGCCAGCCTCGATCACGGTCGTCGCCTCAGCCATCGCCTCGATGGAGCAGGCGACCAGATAGTTGCCGAGGATCTTCACCAGGTTGGCGTGCGCCGGCACCTCGCCGACCGTCCAGGTGCGCCGGCCGAGGACGTCGAACAGCGGCTGCACCTCGGCGATCGCCGCCGGCTCACCGGCGGTGACGATGGTGAGGTTGCCCGCCGCCGCGGCCTCCGTCCGGCCGAACACCGGCGCGGCGAGGTAGCGCAGGCCCCGCTCGGCGTACTCACGCGCGGCCCGTTCCGCCAGGGCGGTGCTGATCGTTGCCATGTTCACGTGCAGGGCACCGGCGGGCGCCGCGGCCAGCGCCGCGGGGTCGAGCAGGCGTTCCGTCACGGCCCGGTCGTCGGCCAGCATGCTCAGCACGGTCCCGGTCGCGAACGCCTCCTCGATGCTCGCGGAGACGGCGCCGGCTGCGGCCAGCTCGGCGACGGGCCCGGGGGAGCGGTTCCAGACCAGCACGGTGTGGCCCGCGGCGACCAGGTTGCGGGCCATCGCCGTGCCCATCCCGCCCAGACCGATGAATCCGATCCTCATCCGGCACACTCCTGACTGCGGCACGTCGACGCCCCTGTCGGTGACATACCGCAGTCTGGCCCGTCACCGGTGTGCAGGACCGGCCGGGGTTGCCGGGCTGTCAGGCGTCGGTCGCGANGGGAACCCCGGTGCCGGCGGTGAAGGNGATGAACTCGATGCGCGGCGGACCGGTGAGCAGCGCCTGGCGGCCGGCGACGAAGTGGTGCACGTGCGGCTGGTTCTCGTGCTCCTCGAAGGCGTCGCGGTCCCGGTAGAGCTCGTAGAACAGGCGGGCGTTCGGGTCGCCGGCGACGCGGTGCGTCGTGTAGATCAGCGTGCCGGGCTCCCGTTCCGCGATGAGGGGCACCGTCTGCGCCACGAGGGCGTCGAACGCGTCCGCAGTGTCCGGGCGAACCTCGAAGCGCACCGTCAAACCGAACATGGCTCCACCTCCGCGACGCAGTTGTCGGCAGCGAGGTCCTCACCATCACCGCTTCGTAGGTGACGGTGTGTGACTCGCTAGAGATCACTGTAGTGCCTATCGCGAGACTCGGGTCACTTCGCCGCGGCCCGACCTCGACAGCCCTGTGTCGTCACCGCAAGGGGCCGTCCGGACCTTGACGCACCGAGGAGACCTCGGTCGGTCCTGGTCGGAGTGCGGGAATGGCGGGAATGGCGGCGAGGGCGGCGGTCACGAGGTGGCGCATGAGCGCCGGGTCCCCGCCGCGGTAGCGGCGCAGGAACTCCTCGGGTTCGATCAGCACCCGGCCGGCGGACTCGTGGGTGGACTCCCAGGGGGCGAGCTCGGTGACCCGGGCGGTGCGGATCACCATGTAGGTCCGGTCGTCGGCGCCGAAGTAGTCGGACTCGATCACCTCGACCGGATGCAGGACGCCGAGCCGGGCCCGGACCTCCTCCCAGGCCTCCCGCCGCACGGTCTCGTCGATCGACGACTCGCCGCGCTGGACGTGCCCGCCGGGTATGTCCAGCCCGCGGGTCAGCTCGGCGACGACCAGCCGGCCGTCGTCGGTGACCGCCACCACCGACGCGCTCGTCACCTGCTCGAACGGCGGGTCCGGCGATGGCCCGAGGCACGTCAGCGTCGTCGTGCCGCCCCGCCGGCGCCGCACGGGCCGTCGGTCCTCTCCCGCTGTGGTCAAGGCAGGCTCCTCCCCGTGGCGTGGCTCCCGGGTCCTGTCTACCGCGAGGCGCGGGGCGCCGTTGTCGGTTCGGCCCGTCGTCCTGATAGGTTGGATTACCCAACTGGCACCTTCTGGTGGCTGCCCGGGAGATCCGGGCGGCGGGGCCGGGTTGGGCTGGCGGAACGTGCGGTCGAGGGGATGGTCACCATGACCGGTGCCGGGCGGGACTGTTCGATCGCGAACGCGCTCGGGGTCGTCGGTGAGCGGTGGAGCCTGCTCGCGCTGCGCGAGGTGCTGCTCGGTGAGCGCCGTTTCGACCAGATCGCCCGTAACACGGGGGCGAGTCGGGACATCCTCGCGGCGCGGCTGCGCACCCTCGTCGAGCGCGGGGTGCTGGCCAAGGTGCAGTACCAGGAACGCCCGCCGCGCTACGAGTACGTCCCCACCGAGGCCGGCCGCGCGCTGCGGCCGATCCTGCTCGGGCTGATGGAGTGGGGCGACCGCTACGTCACCGACGGCCCGGGGCCGACCAGGTGGGAGCACGACTGCGGCGCCGAGCTGCATCCCGAGATGGTGTGCGGGCACTGCCACGCGCCGGTGCTGCCGGGGACGACCACCCTGGTCCGGCTCGGCCAGGTGCGCTGACCGCTGACGGCGGGCATCACCTCGTGGTCGGGGATCGCGGACATCGTTGCGCGCCGCCCGCGGGGCGCCGTCCCGGCCGGTCGCGCGCATCCGAGGAGATGCGGGGGATCGGCATGGTTCACGTCCAGCCGCTGTCCGTCGCCGCCGCGGGGCCGAGCCTCGTCGCGGAGGCCGCCGCCCTGCGTGCCCGCGGGCCGGTCGCCGAGGTGACCCTGCCCGGCGGCATTCCCGCGTACGCCGTCAACCAGCACGCGCTGCTGCGCGCGCTGCTGCTCGATCCGCGAGTCAGCAAGGACCCACGCCGCCACTGGGCCCAGTGGGACGAGGCGTGCCGCCGGCCCGAATGGGGCTGGGTCCTGCAGTGGGTGGGCGTGGTGAACATGCTCAGCACCTACGGCGTCGATCATGCCCGGCTGCGCCGGCTGGTCGCGCCGAGTTTCAGCGCCCGGCGCACCGAGCTGCTGCGCCCCGCCGTAGCGGCGGTCACCGAGCGGCTGCTCGACGACCTGGCCGCCGAGACCGCCGGGTCGGTCGTCGACCTGGTGGGCGCCTTCGCGCAGCCGCTGCCGCTGGCGGTGATCGGCGGACTGTTCGGCATCCCGGATCGGATGCGCCCGGACTTCGCCCACGTCGTCGAGCAGATCATGAACACGACGGTGAGCTCGGAGCAGGCCGCCGCGAACCTCGCCCGCACCCGGTCGGTCCTGGCGACCCTCGTCGAGGGGAAGCTGCGCGACCCCGGTGACGACCTGACCACCGAACTCATCGGGGNGCGGGACGCGGTCACCGGCGACCGACTGGCGTATCGGGAGCTGCTCGATACCCTGCTCCTGCTCATCAGCGCAGGTCACGAGACCACCCGGCACCTGCTCGGCAATGCCGTGCACGCGCTGCTGACCCACGATCGCCAGCTCCGCCGGCTGCGCGCCGNGGAGATCACCTGGGATCAGATCGTCGAGGAGACGCTGCGCTGGGCGCCCAGCATCGCCAACATCCCGCTGCGCTTCGCCGTGGCGGACATCGACACCGGCGCGGTGACCATCCCCGCGGGGGCGGCGATCGTCGCGGGCATCCTCGCCGCCGGCCACGACCCCGGTCACCACGGCCCCGGGGCCGACCGGTTCGAGCCCGGCCGGGACGCGGCCGACCATCTTGCGTTCGGGATCGGCGTCCACCGGTGCCTGGGCGCCCCGCTGGCACGGCTGGAGGCCGGGTACGCCCTGCCCGCCCTGTTCGCCCGCTTCCCCGGCCTCGCCCTCGCCGCACCGGCAGGTGACCTGCCGCAGGCCCCCTCCTTCATCGTCCACGGCTGGCAGGCCCTGCCCGTCCGGCTCTCGCCGCCCGCCCGGTCTGCTCCGGGCGCGCGCCTGCGCGGCGCGTGACAAGGGCGTTTCCGTCTGTTGGTCGTAGTGCGGAGGGTCGCCGGACGGCCGCGGTTCATCAGCTGTCCATCGATGGGCCCTAACGTCCGTTGTCGGCCGTGTCGACGGTCGGCACCTGGGGAAACGGCGGGAGATTCCGATGCGGGNATCAGGGGGGNGTGTCGTGGCGTCGAGACGACTTCGTGGATGGGCGGTCGCGGGTCTGGCACTGACGGTGCCGCTCGGCCTCGTCGCGGGGCAGGGGATCGCGTCGGCCGCGCCGGCGAGCGCCGGGTCGACCGTGCCGACGGTGGTGGCGACGGGGACGCTGCCGGACACCGGACTGGCCGAGTTCTCCAACGGGCTGATCCCCGGCTCGGTGGACACCGACCGCGGCGTCAACCTCGGCGGCATCGGCAGTGATCTGTACCCGGCCGGTCGGCCGAACGAGTTCTGGACCGTCACCGACCGCGGTCCGAACGGCCAGATCAAGGTGGCCGGCAAGAACCGGCGAACCTTCCCGGTCCCCGGTTTCGACCCGGCCATCCTCAAGGTCCGTGTCGACGGATCGGCCCTCAAGGTCCTGGAATCCCTGCCGATCACCACCGCGCACGGAGCACCCGTCACCGGTCTGTCGAACATCGACGGTTACGACGAGACCCCGTACACCTGGGACGCCCAGACGAAGCTCCCGTTCAACCCGAACGGGCTGGACACGGAGGGCCTCGTCCGCACGCGCGGCGGCGAGTTCTGGCTGGTGGATGAGTACAGCCCGTCCCTGCTGCGGATCAGCGCCCGCGGAAAGGTGCTGGCCCGGCACGTCCCCGCCNGCCTGAAGCTGACCGGGACGGACTACCCCGTCATCCCGTCGCTGCCCGCGATCCTCACCAACCGTAAGATCAACCGCGGTTTCGAGGGCATCGCGCTGGCGCCCGACGGCCGGACGCTCTACCTGGCCGTGCAGAGCCCGCTGCTGGTGCCGGACAAGGACACCGGCGAGGCGTCCCGCAGCACCCGGATCTTCCGCTTCGACACCGCCACCAACAAGGTGACCGGTGAGTTCGTCTACCGCCTTGAGGACGTCAGGACCTTCGACCCGAGCGCCGACGGTGACCCCGCCGAGATGAAGATCTCCTCGCTCGCGGCGGTCGACGAGCACACCCTGCTCGTCGACGAGCGCACCGACCCCGTCGCCCGCCTCTACACCGTCGACCTGCGCAAGGCCACGAACATCCTTGGCACCGCGTGGGACAGCGCCGCGACCTCGCCGTCGCTGGAGTCCCTCGCCGACCCGGCCACGGCCGGCGTCACAGTCCTGCCCAAGCGCCTCGCCGTCGATCTCGAGGNCGTCCCCGGCCTGCCCGACAAGATCGAGGGCGTCNCCGTCCTCGGCCCCCGCACCATCGCCGTCGCCAACGACAACGACTTCGGCCTCGGCACCTTCGACGCCAATGGCCAGCTCGTCGACTCCGGCGTCAAGAGCAAGATTCTCCTCCTCCGCCTGAACCGTCCCCTGTCCTGACCCTGTCGCCTCGGTCGTCCTGCGTCGAGGCAATGAGGCGCCGCCCGCACGTAAGGCGCCGCCCGCAAGCAAGGTGCCGCCAGGTCCGCACTTCGCGGACCTGGCGGTTACCGCATGGTGCGCAACTACGGGCAGCCGAAGATCTCGTGTGTGCCTACGCGGCGCCAGATGATGTGTGGCGCACCCCGCTGGTTGGACCTGCCATAGGAAAAGGTCGCCCGACCATCATCCGCCCACGTCATTTCATAGACGCCAGAAGAGCCTTGGACGCCCTTCACGCGTAGGCTGTTCTGGAAGCCGCGGCCCGCGATGAGATTCGAGGCGAAAAGGTCTCGGGCGCGAAGGAATCGCTCTTGCTGAGCAGGCGTAAGGCGGTGCCAGTCGTCCCAGAATCGCTCTGTTAGCTCAAAGGTGGGCACGCCCGGCAGCGTAGCCGGGCGATAGACCGTCAGGCGGTGCGGGGTCGGGGTTCGCCATCGTCGGCAATCAACCCGCGGGCGAAATCGCCGGATTCGGTGACATCGTGAAAAACGGTAGTTCTTCCCGCTGTGGTGTCCTCATCGGCCTTCCGCGAAGGCGTCGCTGCAGGGCGGAACGCCGCAGTGGTTGCGGGCGTGCCCGTTCGGTCGGTGGCTGCCCACCATTTCCGCCCAGCACAGTCGGCAAACTTGTCTGATGTGGCCCATATGTGCGTGCTCAACGCGTGTCTGCTCCGCCCGAACCGCCCGGTGTCCTGGCCGCGCGCCCCCGGCCGGCGGCGGGCAGGCCAACCGGATAGCGGCAACTCGCCGGGTCCGTATCGCCNGCCCCCTCGAATGGGGAGCGTGGGACCGGCTCATCGAGGAACTCGACCATACGGTGCTCCCGTGCCCGGTCCGTCGTCTCGAATTCGTGTGCTACGACATCCAGGACGTCATACCGGTGGCCCATCACCCGCATTATCAGCTCACCCTCGATACCGGCACTGACATTGCCCGCCACGTCTCGACCGATCCGTCGACCGAGTCGAGCCACTGGTTTCTGCTCGACCCGGCGACCGGCCGCGACCTCGGCCGGCCCCTGTACGGACCGTCGCCGGCGGACCTGCTGACAGCGGTCCCGCGGGCGTCACGACTACGGCACCGTCGATCCGTACGCCACCGACGACCTCGCCGTTCGGACGCGCCGTCGGCCGTCAACGCCGCAATCAGGACCATCGCAGTCTCGCCCTGAGTCGATGTCGGCTGGCGCGTGCACCTCGAGACGCCGGGTCGGGTGTCGGGTTGTGGTCTCTGGTGATTGGTCTTGACGCTGCGCAGGAGTGGGATGCTGGTTGGGTGACCGGCGGGGGNGCGGGCGAGGNGAGTCAGCGGTTCTTCGTCTCGTATACGGGGGNGGATGTTCGGTGGGCGGAGTGGGTGGCGTGGACGTTGGAGGCTGCCGGTCATGAGGCGCTGATCCAGGCGTGGGACTTCGGCCCGGGATCGCATTTCGTCGGTGAGATGCAGCGGGCGTTGAGCGATGACCGGCGGACGGTGGCGGTGTTGTCGGCGGCCTATCTGGAGTCGGCGTTCGCGACCGAGGAGTGGCAGGCGGCGTGGGCTGCTGACCCCGTCGGTACGGAGCAGCGGCTGCTGGTCGTGCGGGCGGAGGACTGCGACCGGCCCGGTCTGCTGCGCCAGGTGGTGTCGGTGGACCTGTTCGGAGTGTCGCGGGAGGAGGCCCGGATCCGGCTGCTGGAGATGGTCCGGCTCGGGCGGCGCAAGCCGACGGTGGAACCTGATTTCCCCGCCGGCCTGCCGGCCCAGGGCAGTCCGGCCGGTCCCGCCCGTTCCGCCGCTCCCGCCCGTTCCGATGGTCCCGCCCGTTCCGCCGGTTCCGCTGGTGGGTCGGCGGAGGCGGCGCCGACGTTCCCGGCGGAGCTGCCGGAGGTGTGGAATGTGCCGCCGCGGTTGGGCCGGTTCGTCGGCCGGGAACAGCAGCTTGCTGCGGTGGCGAAGGAGTTGGCGGCGCGGGGTTCGGCGGCGGTGTGCGCGGTGCACGGCTCGGGTGGCGTGGGCAAGAGCGCGTTGGCGGTGGAGTTCNCCTACCGGCAGATGGGTTCGTTCGATGTGGTGTGGTGGGTGAGTGCGCAGGACCCGGAGCTGATCGCCGGCCAGGTGGCCGCGCTGGGGGTGGAGCTGGGGCTGGCCGACGGGGCGCAGTGGCCGGCGGTGGCCGGGGAGCTGCGTCGTCGGCGGCTTCGATGGCTGCTCGTTCTCGACAACGTCGAGGACCTGGATGGCGCAGGTGTGGATGGCGCGGGTGTGGCGGTGGTGGGGCCGTTGCGGCCGGCTGATCCGTGGGGGCGGCTGCTGGTCACGTCCCGGTTGGTCGGGGTCGCCGGCGGTGGGGTGGAGGTCGGGGAGTTCAGCCCGGACGAGGCGGTGAGTCTGCTGACCGGGCGGGTCGGGTCGCTGGACGCGGCGGTGGCGGGGCGGATCGCGGAGCTGCTGGGCTACCTGCCGCTGGCGCTGGAACAGGCGGCCGGCTACCTGCGTCAGACCGGAATGCCCGCCGGGGAATATGCAAATCTGCTGGCCCGTCGGCTCGGGGACATGGTGGGCCGGGGGCGGGTGGCGGACCGGCCCGGGGTGACGGTGGCGAACCTGTGGGAGCTGTCGACCAGCCGCCTACGGGCGGAACGGCCGGANGCCGCCGTGCTTCTGGAGCTGTGCGCGGTCTGCGGACCCGATCCGGTTCCGTTGGACCTGTTCACCAGCGCTGTGGACGCGCTGCCGGACGGGCCGGTGCGCCAGGCGGCCGGGGATCCGGTGCAGTGGGCGGACACGGTCGGGGCACTGGTCGGCTACAGCCTGGCCCGCCGCGACGGGCCGGCGCTGACGGTGCACCGGCTGGTCGCCGCCGCGACCCAGGCGGCGATGGCCGTGCCGGAGCGGACGGCGACCACCGCCGTGGTGGTACGGCTGCTCGCCGCAACCCTGCCCGCCGACGTGCGAGATCCGGCGGGCTGGCCGCGGTGGCGGGAGCTGCTGCCCCATGTCCGGACGGTGCTCGACGGTGACGACAGCCGCTGGGACGACCCTACGGCCCGCGAGGTCTCGTGGCTGTGTGACCGCACCGGCCTGTACCTGGAGCATCACGGCCGTCCGGACGTCGCCCTCGACTACCTCCANCGCGGCCTGACCCTCGATGCCACCGGGCTCGGCCCCGATCATCCGGACACCCTGGTCTCGCGGAACAACCTCGCCTACGCCTATAAGGCGGTGGGGCGGGTGGAGCAGGCGATCGCCCTGTTCGAGCGGACCCTGGCCGACGCGGAGCGGGTCCTGGACCGGGGGCATCCTTTCATCGCGACGTTCCAGGCCAATCTCGAAGGTGCCCGAGCTGCCGCGGAACGGCGTCGGCGCGCGTAGGCCCCCCGGTTCTCCCGGGCAGCGGCGCGGACTTCGTCGCCCCGCCATCTTCCTCGTCGCGGGCCTCATCCCTGGCGCGTAGCGCTCCTGGGAACGGGGTGNGGGAGGGGGGACTTGAACCCCCACGCCCTNGGGCGGCAGGACCTAAACCTGCTGCGTCTGCCATTCCGCCACTCCCGCGTGGCTTCCAGGGTAGCGAGGCCCGGCACCACGGTGGCATGGCGGTTCTCCGAAGCGTCGATCGGCGGTCACCGTGGGCTGCGACGCCGGTCCAGATGCGTCTCGTCGGGATTCGGGAGGTTTGGGGAGAGGGGAGCCGGACACATACCGGGCCGTCAACAGGGTTCGCGTCGTCGGCCACCTTCGTTCGTCCGACGGTCGCCTTGCCGACAGGCGCGGCGGCTTCGCTGTCGCCAGCCCGACCCGCACGGGCGGCCGCCCGGCGGCAGGCTGATGCGTGCGCCGGTCCGCGCGAGGACGACTGGGAGACGACAACAGATGACCACGACGGAGGCCCCGGGCACCGCCGCGTCCACCGACACCGCCGTTCCCGCTACCACCGGTTCGTCCGGCACCGGCTCGTCCGGCACCGGCCCCACAGATACTCCGCCCACATCCATGGCCGATGTGGTCGTCGACGTCGCTGGTGACGGGTCCGTCGCTGGTGACGGGTCCGGCTCGGACGATGTGNCGGNCGCTACCGCTGGTACCTCGGTCGCCGAGGGGGAGAGCGGCTCGGGCGGTGTGCGCGCGGGTGCCGCCGACCGGGGCGACGAAGCTCGAGCCGCCCGCCGGCATCTCGCCGCTGCCGACGCTTCTCCTGGTGGGCATCCGACGGCGGGGGACGCGGCGGCGGCCGACGGGGCCGCGCGGACCGTGTCCCGACTGGGGCGGTCCGGGCCCCGGCACGCCGCCCAGCGTGCCCTGCTCGAACGCAACCGGGCGCTGACGCTGATCCACTCCGGGCAGGCGACGACCGCGACCGTCGACACGGTGTGTGACACCGGCGTGCGGGTGAACGGGCGGGCCGTCGCCGAGGTGCACCTGCTCGTCGATCGGCCGGGGGGTGCGCCGTATTCGGTGGTGCGCAGCGCGGTGCTGCCCGACGCGGACATGGATCTCAGCCGCGCGGCGATCGCCTCGTCCGGCCGGCCGCGGCGCATCCCGGTGCTGGTCGACCCGCGCCGGCCGCAGAACGTGCTACTGCGCTGGGATCTGCGGCCGGCGAGCTAGTCTGGTCGGCCGGTGAGCTGGTCCGGGCGGCCGGGTGCGGCGCGGGCGGTCAGGCGGCGGCGAGGTTGAGGTCGCGCAGGAGCTTGGCGACGTGGCCGGTCGCGCGGACGTTGTACTGGGCCACCTCGACCTTTCCGTCGGCGCCGATGACGAACGTCGAGCGGATCACGCCGACGGTCTTCTTGCCGTACATCGTCTTCTCGCCGAACGCGCCGTANGCGGCCAGGACGCTGNGTTCCGGGTCGGACAGCAGCGGGAACGTCAGCGACTCGTTGTCGCGGAACTTCACCAGCTTCGCCGGCTTGTCGGGGGAGATCCCGAGGACGTCGATGCCGGCGTCGTTGAGCTGGGCGAGGCTGTCCCGGAAGTCGCACGCCTGCTTCGTGCAGCCCGGCGTCGACGCGGCCGGGTAGAAGTAGACGACGACGCGACGGCCCCGGAACGACGACAGCGACACCTCGTTGCCGTCGGCGTCGGGCAGCGTGAACTCGGGAGCGGGGTCGCCGGGGGCGAGACGGGCGGCGCTGGCGGTCTCAGTCATGGCCCGAAAAGTAGTCGTGGCCTGCGCGGAACGGCAAACCACCCCCGTCCGCCGTGGCCGGGGGGTGGGCCACGCAGCCGCGGCCGGCCGTCTCGTCCGAGGGGAGGAGACGGCCGGGGCGGCGCGGGCTGGTCGGTTGTCTGGTCGGTTGCCCTGGCCGGACGCCCTGGTGGGGGCGTCGGGGTCAGCTCGCGGCGGTGACGGCGGCGCGGAAGCCGTCGGGGGTGAGCTGGGTGCCGGAGAGCTGCTTGCCGCCGACGAGGACGGTCGGCGTCGCCGTGACGCCGGCCTTCGACGCGTCGCCGTCGACCTTGGCGACGTAGCCGTCGTAGGTGCCCTTGTCGACGGCGTCCTTGTAGGCCTGCGAGGTCAGGCCGGCCTTGGCGCCGAGCGTGAGCAGCGTGTCCTTGGTGAACCCGCCGGTGTGCTCCTTCGGCTGGTTGGCGTAGAGGACGTCGTGAAGCTGGCGGAACTTGCCCTCGTTCGCCGCAGCGGCCGCCGCGTTCGCCGCCCGCTTCGACTCGGGACCGAGGAACGACATCACGTGATAATCGATCTTGATCTTGCCCTGGTCGAGCAGGGTGCGGATCGTCGGGCCGGTCTGCGTCTCCAGCGCCTCGCAGGCGGGGCACTGGAAGTCCTCGTACATGTCCACCGTCACGGGGGCGGACGCCTGGCCGACGATGATGCCGTTGTGGCTCCCGGTGGCCGCGGCCGGCAGCACGACCGGCTTCGACTCCTCCCGCGAGTTCTGCACGACGAAGCCGATCACGCCGGCGACGATGAGCGCCACGACGACCACCCCAGCGACGATCAGGTTGCGGCGCCGCCGCTCCTGGGCCGCCGCCGCGGCGCGGGCGGCGGCGGCCTTCGCCCGCCGGTCCTCGGCGCTCGCCTTGCCCCGCCGGGCCGGGCCCGTCCCGCCGCCGGCCCCTGCCGCGGAGTTCGACCCTGCCGCGGAGTTCGCCCCGGTGCCGCCACGGACGCCGCCGCCAGGGCCGGAGCCGCCGCGGGGGGCGGAGCCGCCGCCGGAACCGGAGCCGGGACGGGCCGCGGGTTTGGTCGAGGTCGGGGTGTTGCGGCCGTTCCCGCCTTTGCCGCGGGTCTTAGAATTCGAGGCCATCTGTGTCACTCCTGGAACGGTCGTTGACCGGCTTGTCGAGGATGCGGTCCACGGCGAGATAACCACCGGGCCNCCAGGCGAGCAGCGCGGCCGCGGCGAGCAGCAGGCTGTCGCGGACCAGCTCGGAGGTGTAGTGCGTGGGGGCGTCGGCCGTCAGGTCGCCACCGGAGGAGAAGCAGCCGCAGTCGATGCGCAGGCCGCGGGCCGCNGCCGAGACGATGGCCGTGATGTAGGCGGCGAACATCAGCGCCGACAGCAGCGCGGTCACCCGCACCGCGAGTCCCACGATGAGCAGCACGCCGAGGGCGATCTCCAGGAACGGCACGCCATAGGCCACCGGCTGCACCAGCGCCTCGGGCAGGATGCGGAATGCCCGCACCGAGCGCAGCATGCCGTCCGGATCGTTGACCTTCAGCAGGCCGGCGACGAGCCAGACGACGCCGAGGGCCAGGCGCAGGACGGTGGAGATGCCCCGGCTCGCCGGCTGCGTCGGCGTGGTGAGGCGGTAGGCGATCGTGTTCATTACCGGGCTTCTGGTCCGGACCGCTCGGCGGTCAGCTTGGGCAGGTCGTCGATGTAGGCCTGGACGCCCGTGCCCGCCAGGTACAGCGCGCGGATCCGGTCGTCCCGGGAGAACGCGATCACCTGGGAGCCGTGGGTGACCAGAACGGAACCGTCGGCCTGAACCTCGGGCTTCTCCAGGGGGACGCCCAGGGCCTCGGCCTCGGTGCGNATCCGGTCGAACGTGCCACGGACCCCGATGAAGGTCGCGTCGAACTGCCTAAGCCAACGACTGAGAACCGGCCCGGTATCCCGATCAGGATCGGACGTCACGAAAACGACCGCGATCTGCTGCCGTACGTCCGGTTTGACCTCGGTGAGTGCGGAGGAGATGTCCGCCATCGTCGTCGGGCAGACATCGGGGCAGTGCGTGTAGCCGAAGAACAGCAGGGTGATTTTTCCCTTTGTCCGTTCTCGCAGGTCGAAGGGGCGCCCTTCGGTGTCGGTCAGGTTCAGGGCGGGTTTGGCCAGCCGCTGCGCCGGGACGGTGCCGTGCAACCCGTCGTTGTCGCCGTCGCCCGCGTCGACGATGGTCACCCCGTTGTTCGTTCCGGAACCGGCGCAGGCGGTGACCAGCAACAGCGACGAGACGGCCAACGCCGACCCAAGAACGCCGATCAGCCGCCTCGACCGGCGCCGACCGGCCGGCGGCGACGGCTGAGCGGCAAAGGACGACTGGACGGCCGGGGACGACTGGACGGCCGGGGACGACTGGACGGCCGGGGACGACTGGACGGCCGGGGACGGCTGGACGGCCGGGGAGGATTGGGTTTGCGAGGGCGGCCCGGCCGGGGGGGACGGCGGAGCAGGCGGAACCGCGTGGCGGGAGGGGGACCGCCCGAGGCGGATGGATGCCTCGCGACGGGGACGGATCAGGGACATGACACTCCAGGAGCGGGCGCCGCAGGCGCGCGGGATCGCCACCGGCCGGCGGCGAGCGTGATCAAAGGTGATCGCCGCGGACGCGGTGGATGACGGGCTGACGGGACGGAACGGGGACGTGCGGCGATGGCACAGGCGACGGCGCGGTGCCCTGCCCGGCCCGCGGCGCAGCGGGGCTAGACCGCTGCGACCCGCCACGGCGCATCCCGGAACGATCTGCTGGCGAGCGGCGTCGGCGGGCCGCGCCGGGCGACGGCGTGACGCAGCAACGCCAGGCGCGGCCGTCCCACCGACCGGGCTCGCCGGGGCCGCACGAGCCGCGGGGCCGGCATCGGGGCCGGCGGGGCCGCCGGTAGGGCGGGCAGCCGGCGAGCCAGCAGCCGACCGGCGGCGGCCAGCACCTCCGCGCCGCGGCGGGCCCACCAGAACATCAACGCCGCTGCCAAGGTGTGGGTCAGCAGCATCGCCAGCGCGACGGCGGCGGCCGAGGCGGACCCGGAGCCGAGAGCGGCCAGGCCACCGAGGTGCTGATGCCCCGCGGCGGGCGCGTGGCCCGATCCGGCCCCGGCGGAGACCCGGCGGGCGGCCGCCAGCAGCGCCGGATCGACGTGCGTCAGCCCGGGGTGAAGCGCCGGGCCGACCACCGCCCCCGTGGTGTGCGCCGCCGACGCGGCCCCGGCCTGGCTGTCGTGGCAGAGGAGCAGGCCGAACAGGGGATCGCCCCGCGCAGTCCGCGGCGCGGCCCCGCAGCCGGCGGCGGCGAGCGCCGCGTGCAGGAGGCCCTGGACGGCGAGCAGACCGCCGAACGACCGTGGCCCGCCGATCCGTCGGCGCGGGTCATGCTGGCGCGGGTCATGCTGGCGACGGGCCCCGGGGGCGGCCTGGCAGGCGGCCACGGCCGATCGGATGATTTCGGCCGCGGCGGCGAGCAGGACGGCGGCCAACACGACGAGGAGCAGCCGGCCGGGCGGCGGTGCCTGGCCGGCCAGCGGTAGGTGGGCGAGGAGCGCCCAGGCCACCGCCGGCACCGCGAACGCGGCTCCCGCGAGTGTGCCGCGGGGGATCGCGTCGGTGAGCACCCCGCCGCGCCGCGGGTGCGGGGGATCGCGTGGGTGCAGGGGGTCAGGACTGGTCGGCCCGGGGCGATGCCCTCCCGGGTCAGACCGTTGCCGACCGCCGCGCACAGCCATCAGCGTAATGTCCGGCGACTCACGATCCCCGGTCAGTCTGGGCCGGCGTCGGCGAGCCGGTCGACGGCCTGGGCTGATCCGCGGAGGTGGGCCGGGGATGGCGGGCGGGGCAGGNGCCGAAGTGGGGGCAAGCCGGCACGCGTGGATAAACGTGAGAGACCTCCTGGCGACCACTCGACGTTTCGCCTCGCCGGGGGGTGATCGGTCTGGCACGATCGGAACAGGCCGGCCGCACCCGAGGGGGTCGCATCCGGCAGGGCGGCACCCGACAGGGCCGCACCTGACGGAGTCACACCCGACAGGGCCGCGCCTGGCGGGGACGTCCGCGGTGCGGCGGCGAGTGATCGGCGCGCACCGTGACCGCCGCCATCCGCACCGGACGAGAGGGCAACATTCGTGCCGCAGGACCCGGCCGTCATCCAGCGGCAGATCGAGGAGACCCGCGCCGAACTGGCCGAGACGATCGACTCGATCGCCGAGATCGTCAGCCCACGCCGGATCGCCGAACGCACTCAGGAGCAGCTTCGGATCAAGGCTGCCGAGCTGCGGCAGCGCTACGGTCCCGCGCTCGGGCTCGGCCCGGGGCCGGGTGCACCGCAGCTACCGGCGGGATCCGGCGCCGCGGCCGGCGGGGTGCTGGTCCCCGGCGGCGGCCAGGTCGGCGGGCCCGGGGCGAACCGGCTGTCCCAGGGCGGCGTCACCCTCGTGCGGGTCGTGCGGTGGGATCGGGTGGCACTGGTCGGCGGGGGCCTGCTGCTGTTCGCCGGCGGGGTCCGGCGCCGTCGGCACCGGTCGTCCCGCCGCGGATGACCGCACAGGTTCCGCCGGGCCGAGTGGTGCTGCTGCGCCACGGGGAGACCGAGTGGAGCCGGCTCGGTCGGCACACCGGCCGCACGGATGTCGAGCTCACCGCNGAGGGGGAACGCCAGGCCGCCGGGCAGGCCGCCCGGCTGTCGACGTGGTCCTTCAGGCTCGTCGCGACCAGCCCGCGGGCTCGGGCTCGCCGCACCGCCGACCTCGCCGGCCTGGTCGCCACCCCCGAGACCGAGCGGGAGAGCTGGGACGACCTGGTCGAATGGGACTACGGCGGCTACGAGGGGATCACCACGGCGACGATCCGCGAGACAGTGCCCGGCTGGACGGTGTGGACCGCGCCGGTGCCCGGCGGCGAGACCGTCGAACAGGTCGGCGCGCGTGCCGACGCGGTGCTGGGCCGGCTGCGCCCCTGGCTGAGGCGCGGCGACGTCGCGCTCGTCGGGCACGGGCACATGCTGCGGGTGCTCGTCGCCCGCTGGCTCGGCCTGCCGCCCCGGGCCGGGGCGTACCTCGTGCTGGCCGCGGGCGGGCTGTCGGTGCTCGGCCACGAGCACGAGGCGCCGGTGGTCGAGGCCCTCAACCTGCCCGCCTGACCTGACCTGATCCACGTCGCGACGCCCGGCGCCCCGGGCCGGCGCGTTACAGGTTCCCGCTGCGCCGCAGGCCGGCTAGGGCGACGATTCCGGGCAGGACCGGCAACCAGAAGCTGATCACCCGGTAGACGAGGACGGCGGCGAGCATGGTCGCCGCGTCGCCGCCGGCGGCCGCCAACCCGAAGGCCAGCGCGGGTTCGAGCGCGCCTACCCCGCCGGCCGTCGGCGCCGCGCCGGCCACCATGGAGCCGACGAGGTAGACGGTGGCCACCGCCATCACCGAGATGCTGGCCCCGAACGCCCAGACCGTGCAGGCCAGCGCCAGGATCTGGAACAGGCGGGTGCCGGCCTGGGACAGCAACAGGACCGTGGTGCGTCCGGGGGAGTGCGCGAGGACCGACACGTGGGCGCGGAACGCCCGGACGGCGGGCCGCGCCATCACCCGCACCCGCGGGTGGGCGACGGTCCCGGTCACGAGCGCGCAGACGACCACGCAGCCGAGCNGGACCGGCCCCGCGCCGATCCCGTCGAGGGTGGACCGGACGGGGCTGACCACCGCCTCGCCGATCCCCGAACCGCTGAGTGTCCCGGCCACGATGACGATGCCGGCCAGGTGGGTGATCGCGCCGGCACCCTTGATCGACGCGATGGCGGCGAGCGCCGCGGGCCGGGTCATCCCGCGCTTCTCCAGGAACCGCAGATGGACCGCGATGGCGCCGAGGCCGGCGGGGACGATCCGGTTCGTCGCCGCGGCCGCCACCTGGACGCCCGTCACCGTGCGCAGCTCCACCCGCAGGCCGCTGGCCGCCCGCATGGACAGGCCGTTGGCGACGTAGAACAGCGCCGTGCAGCAGGCGCACGCGGNGAGCCAGTGCCACCGCGGGGCGGGCACCCCGGACAGCCGGGAGACGGCGTCCCCGCGGAAGCGCACCGCCAGCACGACCAGCAGTGCCGCGACGACGATCCCGCAGACCAGGGGCCGGCGCCGGGACCGTGCCAAGCCGACCGCGAGGGGCTCGTGAAAGACGTGACGGTCGGGGTCGGTGACACCGGCCGGGTGCTCCACCAGCACGGCCCCGGCACCCTCGGGCCTGGCCGGGCGGCGGCGCTGGTGGGGCAGCGTCTCGGGCTGGTCGGTCGGTACGGTGGCGCTCTCCGCGCCGAGCAGGACCGGGATCTCTATGACAACCCCCGTAGGGCCGGAGCAGTGGTCACGGTCGTGACGATGGAGACGCAGGTCACGGTACGCGAGTTGCCTGAACAACACCTGAAGCATCCGCATTGTCGGCCTGACTAACTCCGGTCGTCGGCGCATGGAGCGGACAAATCATCCAATGGTGCCGGTGATGGCCACATGGGCGGTGCCCCGCGGGGCCACGTGCGAGACATGTCAGAGATATGTGGCAGAAAAGCCGCTTTTACACTTCTTCGGGTGATTGGTGCCGGGTGGCGTTCGGGACTCCGTCAGGAGCCGCAGGCCGCCTCCAGCGATTCCTCCTGGCGGGGCGGATCCGGCTGGCGGGGGAGATCGAACCAGACCTGCTTGCCCGGCCCCTGCTCGTCCAGGATGTCGACGACACCCCACTGCAGCGCCAGCGCGGCGACCAGGTGCATGCCCCGTCCGGACTCGTCGTCCTCCCCCGCGGGCTTCAGCGCCGGATGCTGCGCGGTCCCGTCGTCGACGGCGATGCGGATCCGGTCGGCCTGCAGCTCGACGGTCAGGCACAGCGCCTCCCGGTCGCCGACGAACCGCACGGCGTTGGTCACGACCTCGCTGACGAGTAGCTGCGCGACCTCGACGGTCTCGGGGCGGCTCCAGGCGACGAGCAGTTCGGCGACCAGACGGCGGGCCCGGCCGGCGGCGCGAGGATCGGCGGGCAGGTCGAAGCGTGCGGTCAGTGCTTCGGCCACGCCTCACCTTCCGTGAAATCGGGCGGGACAACTCCGTCGTCCGTTGCCGTCCTCGCGCCAGGCGAGCTGCCCGGCGACGCGTACGTGCCACACCGCTCGCCACCTCAAACCTGCACCGTCCGTGGCCCTCGGTCGCCTTGACGACCACGTGCCGCATCTGGATACCGCGCGGCGTGGCCATCCGGGGCAACGACGCGCCGCGGGACACGGCTCGGCATGCGGCGCAGCGGGGTCTGCCGGGGGCTCAGATGACGTCGATGCCGTCCAGCACGGATTCGCGGCGTGCCAACCAGGCCTGGGTCACCTCGTCTACCTGGGCCTGGTCGATGCGCGCGGCCGCCGCCGACAGCTCGGCCTCCCGAGCCGACGCGGTCCCGGACCGATCCGGCTGGCCACCCGGCCGGCGAGGCGGCTCGGCCCGCCCGGGGCGCCCCGGGCGGGGATCCGGCCCGCGGCCCGGCGGGTTCGGCGTGCCGGAACCGCCCGCCCCGAGCGGACGGCCGCGGCCGGGACTCCCCGGGCGTTCCGCACCCGCCACCACGCCTGCCGGGCTTCCGGCGGGCGCCGCGTAGGGCGATCGGCCGTTCGGTGGGGGCGCGCCGGTGGGGGGTCCTGCCCGGTCCGGCGCAGGTGTCTGCCCTCGGCCCCGCCGCTCCCGCGGGTCCGGGCCCGCCCAGCCGGGGCCGTCCTGCCCGGGACGACCGGGCAGATCGCCGTCCGTGTGCCAGCCCGCGGGCCGACGCTCGGGCGGGGCGTCGCCGCGGTGCGGCGGGCCACCGCCGAGCGTGACGGACCGTTCGTGGTCGGCGCCTGGCGGCAGGGGCTGGCGGAGGCCGGCTGGGCCGTCGCCTCCGACGCGGCCCGGGGGGAGCCGCGATCCCTCGTGGTTCGGACCAGCTCCCGGATTGGCCCGCATGCGCGGCCCCTCAGCTCGGCCGGGGGCGCCCGGTCCGTCCGGGCGTCCGGGCTCGCCCGGGCCGTCCACCGGCCCGCGGGCCGCCGGGCCGGCGGCGCGAGCCTGCTGCGCGTGCTGGGGTGGCGACCAGGTGCCGTTCGCCCGCGCCGACGCCATCTCGACCGGGCCGGAGATCGGCGGTGCGGGCCGGGACGCCGGCACGGACACCCGATCGGGATATCCGGGCGGCGCGCTGTGATCGACCGGCAAGGGCTGACTCGGGAAGGCGTCCGGCGGCCCGTCCGGCCGCTGGCCGCCCGCCAACCGGGGCTGAGCGCCGGTCGGGCGCGCCGGCACATCGGCCGCTCGGCCCGGTCGGCCGGCGGCAGGCGCGGGGGGCGCCAGGCCCGGCAGCGCCGAGCCGTACTCGTCCGGTCGCTCCCGGCCGGCTTCCCCGGCGACTGGGAACGCGCCCGTGGCCCGCGGCTGCGCCGAGGACGGCCTGCTCGCCGCCGTGGGCGCCGGTGCGAAACCGGGTGCCCCGGGCTGGCGCGGCGTCCCCGGGGAGGGCGGCGTGGTGCCGGGCAGGTTCGGCGCGCCGGCCGACGGATGGGCTGCAGTGCTGTTGGGGTGGGGCGCAGTGCCGTTGGGGTGGGGCGCGTAGTGGCGTCCCGAGGACCCGTCGTTGCGGCCGACTTCCGCGGTCGGTCGTCGGCCCGCATCGTTGATCCCGGGCAGCCTGGGGGTCGCGCCGCTCGGGCGGGGCATGCCGGGCGGTGCCGGGATCCGCGGCGCGGGCCCCGTCGGCCGGGCCGGGGTCGGCTGCCCGGCCGCGACCGCCGGCGGGTAGTCGGCATAGCCGTCACGGGTGCGGTCCGGGGACCGGTCGACGTCGCCGGGCATGGTTCCGCCGTACGCCGCGACCGCCGGCAGCGTGCCGCCAGGCCGACCTGGCACCGAGGGCGGCGGCGTGGGCGTGGGCGGGCCGGGGCGGGCGGGCGGCGGCGGGCCGGCGGGTCGGGTGCCCGGCAGGGCCGGCTGGCGCGATTGCGCCGCGACGTCCATCGGGGGACGGCCCGGACCCGGCTGCGGGACGTGACCGCGGTCCCGCCCTGCGTCCGGGTGGGTTGCGATGCCGCGATCGTCGCGGTCCCGGCCGGCGTGCGGGCGACCCTCCTGGGGCCGACCGCCCGCACTGTGATCGTCGAAGCGCCGGTCGTCGAAGCCTCGGTCCTCGGGCCGCCGGTCGTCGAAGCCTCGGTCCTCGGGCCGCCGGTCGTCGAAGCCTCGGTCCTCGGATCGCGGATCGTCGAAGCTTCGGTCGTGCAGGCTCTGGTCGTCGACGCTCTGGGGGGCGAACCGCCGGTCGTCCGGCCGCTGGCCGTCGAACCTCGGCTCGTCGAACCGCGGCCCACTGGACCTCGGGTCACCGAACCGTGGCTCACCGAAGCGCTGGTCTTCGGCTCCGCGGTCGGAGCGGTCGTCCCGGCTGTGCTCCCGGTCGTCGTAGCCGGCAGGCGGCGGGGGAGGCGGTCGGCCGGTGTCGGGTGCGGCGGCGTGGGCGGCCGCGAGGGCGCCGCTCTCGGCCCCGGGCTCGTCGTAGCCCGACTCGGCCTCGCCGTTGTGGGCGCCGTCTCCGGCGTCCTGCGAGATACCGGTGATGGCGATGATCGAGGCGCAGGGCCAGAGCCGGTCGCAGCTCAGGCAGAGATCAAATTCGTTCGGTTGGTGCAGATCAATGAGCGTGATCAGGGAATGGATGTGCTCAATGATCTTCGGGCCGACCAGAACGGGCCCACGCGCGATGACGTCGAGCTCGGAGCGCAAACGCCCGTGATATTGCTCGACGTCGGCAAGGCGCGGATCGTCCATCACAGGCAGCATGCACCATAGCGGGCGAGAGGGTGCGAACGGCGTAGAACCATGGAGGGTGCCGTCACGGCTGACTCACGGTCCGCGTCCGATGGGCGGCACNGGGCGACGCTGACGGTCTTCTCCTCCTCACCTGCCGTGAGCATGGTGGCGGGCCGCCTGGCGGACGGGTGCGCGGTCACCTCCCGGCCGGGGCCCGGGAATCGCGGCGGCGCGACGGGGCTAATCGCTGATCAGGAACGGTCCGGCCGGACCTCGTCGGTGCGCCGAACCTGGCGCATCAGGCCCTCCTGAAGGCGGGCGAATTCCTCGATGTAGGGACTTTCGACCTGCCCGGGGGCACCTCCGGGCTCCTTGCCCGGTCCGGATCGATCAAATGGCTCGAATCCCGCGAACTGACCGCCACCGTTCGGTGACATCCGGTCGGGCTGGCCGTCGAAGGCGGGGTAATGGCCACCGGGCGCGGGCCCACCTCGGTCGGTCGGCGCGTCGTAACCGGGACCGTACGGCGGCAGGTTGCCCCCGCCCGCCGCGCCGGCGCGATCCTGGCCGTTGTCGAACGCGGGGTAATGCGTGCCGTTCTGGCCGGCGTTCCGCTCGGCGGAACCTCCGTCGTAAGCGAATCCCGAGCCGTTGGGGGTGGCGCTACCGGGGGCGATCGAGAGCGGGGCACCGCGCAGACCATCACCGGACGCGTCCGGCTGCTCCGAGGCCAGAAAGCTCTCGGTCGCCGGGTAGATGCGGGCGGAGAGGCTGACCGACATCGGGTCGCTGCCGTAGGTGATGACGTCGACCTGATCCTCCGCACTGATCCCACCGTTGCGGGCCAGATCGACGAAGCGGAACAGATCGGCCCAGCGCAGACCATCGAGATCGACACTGATGCGCAATGCCATGGTGGTGCCCCATCCCTGAGGTTCGTTACGTGCCGACGGTTACCTGGGCGCCAACGGACGATCGAGAGGTGCCACGGCACGCCGCCCGTCAGCGCCAGCCCGGGCAGCGATGGGCGGCAGCTTATACCCCGTTGGGGGACCATTCCCCATCCGGGGAGGTTTCGGAGGGCTCTGCGCCGATAGTGCGCGATGCCGGCAACGCCGATTGCGTGCATCAACTCGTTACCCCAGGTCAATCGGTCGCACGATGTCGATCCGGGTCGGCGTGCCGGGACCACGGACGCCGGGACCACGGACGCCGGGACCAGGGCGGCGCGGAAGGCGGAGGGGCGCCGGCGGTCAGTCCGAGATGGACGGTGTCCCCATCCGCCGGGCGCGCGCACGGTGCGCCCGTCCGCACGTAAAGACCGCCGGGGGTGCCGCGCGCCCGGCGCGGGCGGGTAGTGTCCGCCCTGTGAGCGTTGTGTCCGGCGGTGTCAACGGGGTCGGTGGCGTGGCCGGGGCGGGCACCCAGGCGGGGGTCATGCAGGCCGGGGCGTTGCCGATCAGGCTTCTCCACGACCGGGTGCTCGTCGAGCCCCGGGAGGACGCCGTGGACCGGCGGTCGAAGGCCGGCATCGTCATCCCGCCGACCGCGCACATGGGCAAGCGGTTGTCGTGGGCCGACGTGGTCGCGGTCGGTACCGCGGTGCGGACCATCCAGGTCGGTGACCGGGTGCTGTTCGACCCCGAGGACCGCGCCGAGGTCGAGCTGCACTCGACCACCTACGTTCTGCTGCGGGAGNGGGACCTGCACGCCGTCGCGGCCGAGCGGCTCGACGACGGGCTCGCCGGTCTCTACCTCTGAGGCCTCGCCCCGGGGCGGGGCAACCCCGCCTGGTGTGCGTGCGCCATCCACCGACCACCCGGCGCTGCCCCCGGGCCCGAATGGTGTACGGTGCCGCATCGATCGGGATGGAGGCGATCCGCCCGGGTCGTGACGTCCGGTCGTGAATGTGGTGGGAGCGACACCGCGCCGACGGCCCCCTGTCTGGCCTGACGCGGTTGCGCCCCGTATCCTTCGCTCGGCTTTGGAGATCCGCGTTCCGGCCGGGACCCTTGGATGTGGCGGAGGCACCGGGAAATGCGGACATAAGGCACTGCATCCCCCATCCTCGGGGTTATTGCGTACCGTAGCCAGCCGATGTCCCGGGGTGCCGTGTTGAATGGCTCCCCGTGTTCGGCGGGAACCACTACCCGCGGGTTGGCATAACCCCTGGGGAACGACGGCAGGGAAAGGAAGGAGACGCATGGCTCGTGACTTCGACGCTCGGCGAAGCACGGATGTCGAGGAGGACGAGCTCCAGGAGCAGAGCCTGGAGACGCTCAAGGCGCAGCGCGCGGGCGCTGCGGCGGACCTCGGGGACGACATGGACGCCCTCGAGGCCGAACTGGACCTGCCCGACGCCGAGGTCCGCGACGAGGAACTGTCGCTGCGGGTGCTTCCTCGGCAGGCGGACGAGTTCACCTGCACCCAGTGCTTTCTGGTGCAGCACCGCAGCCAGTTGGCGGATCCACGCCGCATCGTCTGCTCGGACTGCGCGGCCTGACAGGTCCGGGGGATCGGCGGTCGGCACGGCGGGCGTCATGACCGACCCGACGCCCCCCGGTCGGCCCGCCGCCGCCCTCGTCCGGGCCGCCAGCACCAGCACTACCAGCACCAGCCAGGACCACCAGCACCAGCCAGGACCACCAGCACCAAGCCAGGACCACCAGCACCGCCAGCACCGGGGGAGGGCCGCGACGGGGATGACCCNGGCGGGGCGCGAACCCACGCCGGGCGGCGTGCCGCGACCGCGTTCGTGACCGTGGCCGCCGTCCTGGGGCGCTGTTCGCCACCACCTGTTATTCATTGGACCGCTATCCGGGGGGATGGCGGGCATCCGCACGCCACCGCCGGCTCCGCGTTGCGGACATCGGGAGTCGTCCGGTGCGAGTCGCGGGGCTGACCGGCGCGGCTGCGCGGGACACCTGAACGTGGGCCCCCGACCTGGTGCCCCCGTCCCCGATCCGCCCGTCGCTGGCGGCGTTGCGGATGTCGGTTCGGGGACGGCCGCGTACGGCGAGTCGTCCGGGCCCGTCCGGCCTGCCCCGTCGCCCAGCCGGTGGCGGCGGCGGCGCCGGGGAACGACAGGTTGCTCATACGGCCGAGTAGCTGTACCACTACCGAGAGCAACTTGCCGTGGGGGTGGTGTGGAATGCTCGATGAACAGTCACTGGTGCCCGGTGCTGTCCCGTCCCATCCCGTTGCGCCCGCCCATCGGGCCCCCCTCGGCTCGGCCGAGGCCGCCCCAGGTCCGGATCCCGTGTCCGGTCCGGACGGCCGTGCGGCGCCCCGGCCGGTCGCGGCCGCCGGCCTGCCCCTGGTACGCGGCCACTTCGTCGTGCCGATGCCCCCGTCCGACTGCCTCGACCGGCCCCGACTGCGCCAGGTACTCGACGAGGCCGTGACGCGCCCGCTCACCGTGGTCCGGGCCCCGGCCGGGTGGGGCAAGACCACGCTGCTCGCCGGTTGGGTCGCAGCCCGGCCCGCGCAGCCACCGTTCGTCTGGATCCGGATCGATCCGGCGGCGACGCCGACGGTTCCCGGCGGTCCGACCGTGCCGTTGTGGCCGCAACTTCTGCACGGTCTCGGCCGCGCCGGCCTCATCCCGGCCGGTGCCGATCTCGCCCCTCCCGGCGCCGCCACGGCGCACCACCCGCCCGACCGCGGCTACCGGCAGCTTGCCAATCTTCTCGCCGACCTACCGGCGCCGTTCGTGCTCGTCCTGGACGACGTCCACCTCCTGCACGGGCGCAGTGACCTCGACGGGCTGGAACTCCTGGTCAACGAGGTCGGCGAGCGTGTCCGGACGATCCTGGTGGGTCGGACGACGCCGGTGGCGCTGCACCGGTTGCGCGCCGCCGGGCGGGTCACCGAGATCGGTGCGGGCGCGCTGGCGTTCACCCGGTCCGAGGCCGTCGATCTTCTGCGGGCACAAGGGGTGTCGGCGACGGCGGGACTGGTCGGCGGACTGCTGCACGCCACCGAGGGATGGCCGGCCGGCCTGCGCCTGGCGGCGGGTGCCCTGGGCCGTGGGGCGGCGGCCCGCCTCGGCGGTGCGCTCGACGCGGAGCGGGCCGGTGGCCGGACCGGAGGGTCTTCGCCGTGGGCATCGTCGGCGTCCGTACCGCAGTGGGCGCCGGTCGGGGGACGGGTGAGGGCCGCGGATCCGGATCCGCCGTCGGCCTCGCTGGCCGCAACACCGGAGATCGTCGAGTTCCTGCGCGCGGAGCTGCTCGCCCGCCAGCCCCCGGCGGTCCACCGTTTCCTGCTGCGCACCAGCGTGCTGGAGTCGATGACCGGCCCGCTGGCCGACGCCGTGGTGGGAGAGGCGGACCTGGCCCCGGCGGCGCAGGTGCTCGCGGAGATCGCGCAACGGTACGGGTTCGTGGTCGCGCACCACGACGGGCTCCGGTTCCGGTACCACCGGCTGTTCGCCGCGCTGCTGCGCTCCGACCTGGCGCGAGACCGCACCGAGGACGTCGACGAGCTGCATCTGCGGGCGGCGCTGTGGTTCGCCGCGCACCGCCGGCCGGCTGAGGCGGTGCGGCACGCGGCGTGGGCCGGCGACTGGTGGTATGCGTCCTGCCTGCTTGTCGACGGCGCCGGGATGGTGGACGCGCTGTCCGGCGCAGCGCTCCGGCTCGAACCAACCCTCGCGGCGATGCCGGCGTCGTGGGTGTCGTGGGCGCCCGAATGCGCGTTGGTCGCCGCGGACGGGCATCTTCGCCACGGCCGGGTGGCGAAGGCGACCCGGTGCCTGGAGATGGCCCGCGTGGCGATCGCGGCGGCGGCGATCTCCCGGCGCCCTGCGCTGTCCACCCAGGCTGATCTCGTCGAGCTGCGCCGGGCCGAGTTGGTCGGGGCGGGCGAGGAGATGCTCGGGGTGGCCCGTCGCCTGCTGCGCGCCGGCCCGGACGTTGGCACCAGCCAGCGGCGGCGCTCTGGCCGGCGGGTGAGCGCGCCGCCCCGCAGCGACGGACCGCTCCGCAGCGACGGACCGGCCGCCGGGCCCGCCGATCGACCCGCCGATCGACCCGCCGAGCAGGATGGCCTGCCATCATCCGCTCGCGTCGAACCGACCCTGATTGGTGGCGCGGGTGGCTGGCCGGACCGGCCGGGCGCGGCATGGCCACCCGGCTCACCCGGCCGGGACGACGATCGTCTCGGCGAGATCGTCACGGCGCTCGCCTGGTGCGGGCGGGGGCGGGCAGAGCTGTGGCTCGGCCGCGCCGAGCCCGCGGTGGACGCGTTGATCGAGGGGGTCGAGGCGGCCCGGCTGGCGGGGGCCCGGCTGGTCGAGATGTCCGCGGCCGGCGCGTTGGCGCTCGCCTACGCGCTACGGGGCCGGCTTCGGCTGNCCGAGTCGGCGGCCGCGGTGGTGTTCGCTGCGGTCGGCGAGCTGAGCGCTCGCCCCGGCGAGGCGACCCTTCCCAGCACCACGGTGGGGAAGGATGGTGCGACGATCAGTGCCGTCTCCGCGCTTGTCGGCTGGGTTGACGCGACGGAAGGCGATGCTACCGTCGCCAATCCGCCGGGGATGGCCGGTGCCGTCGAGGCGCATCTCGCGATGGCGATGGTGGCCATCGCCCGGGCCGACGAGGAACGGGTGGTGGGTCACCTCCAGGCCGCCCGGTCCGGGCTGGGGCCTGGGCATCCGCCGCATCTGCTCGATCTCGTCGTTGTGCTGGACGCACGGTCGCGGTGCCGGCGGGGTCGTCCGGACGACGTTCGCACTGCCCGCCGCCTGCTCAGCGGGCGGGGCCGTCCGGCCGGTCCGCCGCTGTGTCTGTCGCTGTGGCAGGCCGTCGAGGTCGACCTGCTGCTTGCGGTCGGCAACGCCCAGGCCGCGCGGCAGGCACTGGGGCGCCCCGTCGACGGCCGTCGCCCGGACCACGTCCTGGCGCTGGCCGCGGCACGGGCTGATCTTGGCTGCGCGGATCTGGACGCGGCCGAGAACGCGGTCGCCGGTCTGCTGCGCGCCGACGGCGGCGGGGGCGGTCCGGTCGTCGCCGCGTGCGCGCTCGCGGCCGTCGCGGCGGCCCGCCGTGATGATCACGCTCGGGCGACCGGGCTGCTCGCCCGGGCCCTGGTCCTCGCCGAGGACGAGGGGTTGGCCGCTCCGTTTCTCGATCTTGGCGATGAGCTGCTGGCGCTGCTCGACGCGCATCCGGGGCTGGCCGCCGCCCATCCCGAGTTCGTCGACAGCCTGCGTGCAGCCGCAGCCGCAGCCGCAGCCGCAGCCGCGCCGACGGCGAGTGCCGGGACGTGGCGAGCGGGGCCCGGAGACCGATCGGGCGGCGGAGTCACNGCGGCGGGCGGGGTCGGCCCGGCGGGCGGGGTCGGCCTCGTGGGCGGAGTCGGCCTGGCCAGCGGAGGTGGGGCGGCCGGCGCAGCGACCACGCTCGGCGGAGGTGAGCCGGCCGGCGGGGTGGGTGCGGCCGGCGGGCCGGCTGCAGACGGCGCCGGAGTGGTCGCGGGGGCCGAGCTCTTGCCGAGACCTGGTGTCGACCAGCGCCGGGTTGCGCTGGAGACCGGGACGCGAGGCTCGGGCGTGCTGGTGCCCGCTCCGGCCCGGTCGGTCCCGCCTGCCCGGCCCACAGCCGCGGGCGGCCGGCTGCCGTGGCCGGCGCCCGGCGGCACGCCGTCCGGGCGGGCCGGCGCCGGCCACGGTGGTGGCGGCGGTTCCCGGCACAGCGGGGAGTACGCCTCGCCGCCCGGGCGAGGGATTCCCGCCGCCGGCTCGCCCAAGGCGCCCACGGCCGGCGGCCCGCCGGCGGTAGGCCTGGACTCATCCCACATCCGGGGCGGTGGGAGCGGCAGCGCGGGCGCCCCGGTCGACTGGCGCCGCCGCCCGCCGCCGCCCGGGGCCTCGCGGCCGGGCGGGCCGGGCGGATCGGGCGGATCGGGCGGACCGGGATCCACGGCCAACCCGGCTCGGCACAGCCGGAGACCCGGCGGCGCGTACCCGGGTCCGCACCCGGGCGCGGGGGGCGACGCGTTCGGTGGCGTCCCGCGGGCCGGGGCGGCGGACCGGTGGTTTCGGGAGCCGGACCGGCGTCGGCCCGGCGGGGGTCCGGCGGCCGGTGACCGCCTCAGCGATCGGGAGCTCGCGGTTCTCAGCTACCTGCCGACGATGCTGACGACCGCCGAGATCGCGGCCGAGCTCTACGTTTCGGTGAACACCGTGAAGACGCACCTGAAGAGCATTTATCGCAAGCTCGACGTGCCGCGGCGCCGGGACGCGGTGCACCGCGCCCGCGAACTCCACCTGCTCTGAGACGGTCCGAGGCGCTGAGGCGCTGAGGCGGTCTGAGGCACTGAGACGGACTGAGGCGTTGAGACGGCCTGAGGCGGTGAGGCGGCCGGATTCCCGGACGGCGAACTGCGAGAATCCGCCGCCGCCGGCGGCGGCGGGCCAGGAGGTCCGGTCGCCTCAGATTCCGGCTTCGTCACGGGGCTCGGCCGGCTCGGCCTCGTCCCGGTCGCCGAAGACGTGTTGTTCCAGCGTGAGGTACGGCCGCTGCGTAAGGTCCGGATACGGCTCCCGGAACTCGAGCGCGTCCGCGTCTGCGTCCGCGCCGGGGAAGGGGGCGGCGACGCCGGGCACGTCCGGAACGGTCAGGGAATCGGCGGATGCGGGCCGCGCGGTCCCACCCCGTCGGCCGTCGGTCAGCGGGATCGTCCGACGTAGCGGCCAATCGCTCGCCTGACCCCGGCCGTCGGCGTCTGCGGACCAGCCGCGGAGGTCGGCGCCGCGTTCGCGAGCCGCGGCCCGCGTCGGCAGTGGCACGACGGCCCGGAGCACGCAGATGACCGAGGTGACGATCCCCGCGACCATCAGAATCAGACCCAGAACCGGGAGATCTACCCCGACCACTCGCCACGTCAGGGCGTATCGCAGCGTGGCACCCGCCACAACCAGGAAGACCGACAGACCCAGGGTCATCAGTTGTTCACCTCGTTCGTCCCGCGGGCGGGGCGGCGGCGGACCGGGATGGTCGCCCGCCGCCCGGCTTCGGTGGGAGGGCATCGGTGGCGCGAGACCGTACCGGGTCTGCGCGAATCCGGCGGGATGCGTCGTGGGCGTTGGACCTCGCGGGGGACCGGCGGAGGTGCCCCTACCGAAACGGTGGGCCGCCTATATCAATACCCTCGGTGACGATGGCCCATGCCGGTGAGGCACCTAGTGGGTAGGTGGTCACCCATTGTGGAGGGTGGCGGGTGGCGGGAACGTTTCGCGTCCGTCGCGCCGTCCGGCCCCGCCGCCGGGCTGGATCCCGGCCTGCGCGGGCGAGCGGGGGCCCGCAGGGCCCGCATACCGCTGGCGAGGTGGCCCGTTTAGGGGATGGTTCCGGGAGGGAAAAATCACGCGAAGTGGACACTTCACGCGCGAGGGTGGCGGGCCCGGAAATATATGGCCGGGTTGGGGGCACGATTCTCCCACCGAAGCGGTGGGTTTGGCCCGACTGCGAATGAGGGGCGCGGGCAACTGGTGGCGTAGCGAGGGAGGTGGGCCCTACGCTTGCCGAACATGTCCATCTTCACCGGAAATTCACCCGGTGGCATCGCCACAACCGGACTACCGCCCGGTTTGATTCTGAGTCTGACCCCCGGAGGCACGCGTGACCGACCGAGTTCCCCGCTCGACCGATGCTATCGGCGAGGACGCGCCCCATCGGCCGCGAATCGGCGTGACCGTGGACACATCGACCGAGATAGGCATGGCGGGTCACATCGCCAGGCGAGCCTCGGCGAGCTCACCCGCTCCGCCGACCACCCCACATCGTGCGGCACCGGCGCCGGCGCGGCACCCCGCACCGACCACGAGCACGGGAAGTGCCACTGCTCGGCAATTGTCTCATCCCCGCTCCGGGCCCCCGATGACCGGGTCCCCCATGGGACGCGGTGAGGTCCCGGGCGCGCCCGCCGCCCGGACCGCCCCGGGTGCGCCGATGCGCCCGGGCGTGGCCGCCGCCCGCGCCGGCGCCCCGATGCCGCGGGACCTCGCACTCGGCGCGGCCGAGCTGCGCGGCATCCTGCGCGTCGTGGAGGACTGCGAGCGGGCCTCCTCGCTGGCTTCCTTCCGTGAACTGGCCCTCGACGGCATGGCCCGCCACCTGGGCTATCGCCATTCGGCCTTCTTCCTGGGCTCCTCGATCGAGACGGCGTTCCAGGACGCCCGGCCCACCGGCCGGGGCCTCGCCCTGCGCCTCGCCGGCCCGTACATGGAGCGCTACCGGGAGCTGGAGGCGCTGAGCAACCCGGAAAGCCTGCGTTCGGTCCGCGAGCGTGGCCTTGCCACCCTCGACGACCTGGGCGTTCCGGAGCGTCCCGAGGTGCGAATGCGCCTCGAGCGCTTCCTGCGCGCCCACGGCATCCACGCCAAGCTGCTCGTGCGCCTGTTCGGTCCGTCGAACGTGGGCGCGCTCATCTCCCTGCTGGACTCGCGGCCGGGCGCGTTCGGCCCGCGGGACCGGGCGGTCGGCGCCGTCCTCGGCCGCCATCTCGGCAACCTGCTGCGCTTCTACATCCGGACCGATCCCGGTCCGTCCGTCGCGGGACGGCTGTCCGCCCGCGAACGGGACGTGGTGCGACTCGTCGCCGAGGGCCGGTCCAACCGGCAGGTCGCCGAGGCGCTGTGCATCAGCATCGACACGGTCAAGCATCACCTCACCCACGCTCTCGTGGCGACGGGATGCTCGAACCGCACGCAGCTCGCCATCGCCTGGCAACGCGAGACCAGCGCGTTCGCGCCGCCCAGCCCGCCCCGGCCCTGACTCGCCGGTCAAGGAACTGACCCGACCGTCGGAGAACCCCGGCCGCGTCCAGACGCGACGNGTCACGGTTCGAGGTCGCGCGTCTGCGGCCCGCTGCCGCCCCGGCACCCTGCCCCTGCCCTTGCCGCCGCTCCCACCCCGGACCCCGGATGCCGGTCCTCGGCCGCGGCGGCGGTCCTCATGCTGGCCGGTCGTCTACCGGCCGGCAACACGCCGGGCCTGCCCGGCAGCCTGACCAGGCCGGACATGCCCGGCGAGGAGACCGGCCCGTGCCGCGACGGCGCGGGCGCCAGGTGCCCATCGACCCATGGGGCCCGCAGGCCGGTCGGCCCGCCCGCAGGGCGGAAGGCCGGCGCACCGACGCGACGCGCCACGGCGCGCCTCGACAACTGACTTCCGACGAACCGCGGGTGGCGCGGGCCGAGACCGGCCGCGCCACCCGCGGTCGTGTCATGTCCGGGGCTCGCACGACCCGAGCAGCCCCGATGTCCCGGTCCTCGCGCAGCGCCGCCCCCGGCGGCCGCCGATGGCTGTCCCCTGCCGGGCGTGCTGGCCGTCGCTACCCTGTGGGCCGCCCAGGCCTGGCGTCGGCGGGCCCGGGCCCGCCGGTTGCCGCCGTCGTCGTGCGCCACCCCGTCACGGTCGATTCCTGACGGTCGGATGGCCGAGCAGCGGTTCGGGCAATCACCTACCGGTGGTTCGCCGCCGCGCCGCGTCCACGTGAGCGCCTCGGGTGCCGTCCACCCTGCCCCGATGGCAGCGGCCACCGAAGGAAGGCCAGGGCGGGCCGTGTCAGCGGGCCGTGCCGACGGGTCCCGCTGGTCCCCGTCTTGTCCTGATTATCGTAGATCATCATATTTATGGCTTCTGCGTCAGATGCGCGTCATGCCCCATCTGTGGGATGCTGACCCTTGCCCGTCGTAGCAGGCTGGTCCGGTTGGGTGGCACGGTGATGAACGTCGTCATCTTTCCGCTCGGCCCCGCTTGCGGCTGATGGCACGCTGTGACTAGGTTGACCCGTGTCCTTGCTAGCCGGGTGGGGCCCGAAGGGGCCACCCGACCGCCGGTGACTGACCCGGCCGGCGGTTACCACGATCGATTTCCGGATGCCCTACACCCGTGGTTCGATACCTTCCGCGGCGCCACTCTCGCTTCCGTTTTCTTCTGGCCTTGCGCGTGCTGGTCCGTGTCCGAGGAATGTAGCCTCGACTGTTCATCGCCCCTTTAGCCGACCGAAGTCGAATNGAAACCGCCGGGTTCGGCGGTCCGGGATACCGCCTGCGTGCTACCAATTCGTGACCTCCGCCGATCGTCACCGGGATTGATGAGGTCGCCCGGTGCACATCCGCGCGGGCTCTGCGTAATCCCGAGCCGCGACATCACCGGCGATGTCCGGCGGCGGGGGAACCGCTGGGCCGAAGGGGCTCCGACCAGGTCACGGCGATCACAGCCGCTCTCCAAGGCGCGTGTGATCGTGACTTTGGCCTGCCACCGTGCAGTGCTCCGGACCGAGCCGACTAGTATTCCGCGCACGTTGACGGTACCGGGTCGGCTAAGGAAGTCGGTCGCTCCGGGCGCCGGGCGCACCAGTTCCGCGAGAGTTGTTGGGGGTCCGTTCGCTTTCCGCGTAGTCAGTGCAGATGCAGCTTCCCCGGGACGTCTGTCGCCCAGCGGCACCGGCCAGGAGGTCACCGATGATGTCGACGATCCCGTCGNCCGGAACGTGTCCATCACGTTGGTTTGGTGGGTGCGCCTCTTGTCCTGGATATGGCCTTGTGGTGACCCGGGGGCGGACCACGCGCTGGAGGCGCGGGACCGGTCGGACGATCGGACGGCCTCGGCGGGCCCAGTGACCCGGACTAGTTCGTCCCCCTCATCNCCCTGCCCCCGGCCGCGACCTGCCAGGAGGACCTGCCGATGACCACCGCACCCCGCGTGTCACCCGAGGCCTCCCCGGCCGGTTCCGACGCGCCCGACCCGCTCGACGCACGCGAGCTGGTTGTCGTGATCACACCGTTCGCCCAGCCCGCCGCCGCCCTCGTCGCAGCCGTGACGCGGGCCGGCGGTCTCGGCGTCCTCGACCTGGGGCGCTCGGCGCGGGCGGCGCGCGACGCCCTGCGGGACGCGGCGCGCTGGACGCCGGGACGCTTCGGGGTACGGGTCGCCGCCGGCTGCCCGGTCGACCCGGACGAGCTGCCTGCCGCGGTGGATCTCGTGGTGCTCGCCCCCCGACCGGGCGGTGCCTCGGCCGGCGAGCTCGTCGCGGCGGGCGGCCCGGGGACCGACCGGCGCTGGGAGCCGGGGGAGCTGATCCGGCGGGGCCGGCGGGTCTGGGCGGAGGTGACCTCGGTTGCGCAGGCCCGTGGCGCGGTCGCGGCCGGCGCGGTCGGGCTCGTCGCGCGGGGCAACGAGTCCGGTGGCGTCGTCGGCGACCTGACCACGTTCACCCTGCTGCAGCACCTGCTCGCCGCCGGGCTGCGGGACGACGCGGGCGGCGCGGTGCCCGTCTTCGCCGCCGGGGGGATCGGCCCCGCCACGGCCGCGGCGGCGGTGGCGGGCGGCGCGGCGGGGGTCGTGCTCGACTCCCAGCTCGCCCTGGTCCGGGAGGTGGAGCTGCCCGAGCAGGTGGCCGCCGCCGTGCGGGCCATGGACGGCAGCGAGACCATCCTGCACGCCGGCCACCGGCTCTACATCCGGCCAGATCTGCCCATCGCCGCCCTCGCCGGGCGGATCGAGCGGCCCGCGGCCGACCTGCGCGACACCGGCGGGGAACTCGCCTCGGACGGCGCGGTCACCGCCCCCGCGGGCGGCGGCCGAGGCGGGTCCGGCGGGGACGACGGCGCGGCCGACGGTGCCGCGGCCGCCGCCGCGGTAGCGGCCCGGCTCGGCGCCCGCGACCTGGTCGACCAGTTCCTCCCGATCGGCCAGGACGGCGCCTTCGCCGCCACGCTCGCCGACCGGCACGGCAGCGCCGCCGGGGTGGTGCGGGCGGTGCGCGAGGGTATCCGGGACGGCATCGCGGCCGCCGCCCGCACCCGGCCGTTGGCCGTCGGCGCGCCGTTCGCGGCCGCACGGGGGCTGCGGCATCCCGTCGCGCAGGGACCGATGACCCGGGTCAGCGACCGGGCTGCGTTCGCCCGCGCGGTCGCCGACGAGGGCGGACTGCCGTTCCTCGCTCTGGCGCTGATGAACGGCGAGGACTGCCGCGCGCTGCTGACGGAAACCGCCGACCTGCTCCAGGACGCGCCGTGGGGCGTGGGCCTGCTCGGTTTCGCCCCGGCGGCCCTGCGCAACGAGCAGCTCGCCGCCGTGCGCGACGTTCGTCCGCCGTGCGCGATCGTGGCCGGCGGCCGGCCGGCGCAGGCGGCGCCGCTGGAGGCGGCCGGCATCGACACGTTCCTGCATGTGCCGTCCCCGGGCCTGCTGCACCGGTTCCTGGCCGACGGGGCGCGCAAGTTCGTCTTCGAGGGGCGGGAGTGCGGCGGGCACGTCGGGCCGCGGGCGAGCTTCCCGCTGTGGGAGGCGCAGATCGCGGGGCTGCTCGCGTTCGGCGAGAGCGACCAGGCCGGCCCGGACTTCTTCGCCGGCCTGCACCTGCTGTTCGCCGGTGGGGTGCACGACGCCCGCTCGGCGGCCATGGTCGCCGCCGCGGCAGCCCCACTCGCCGAACGGGGCGCCGGCATCGGCGTGCTGATGGGCACGGCCTACCTCTTCACCGATGAGGCCGTCGCCTCCGGCGCGATCCTGCCCGGCTTCCAGCAGGCCGCCCTCGACTGCGAGCGCACGGTGCTGCTGGAGACGTCCCCGGGGCACGCCACCCGATGCGTCGAGTCCGCCTACGTCCACACCTTCCTCGACCGTCGCCGCGAGCTGCTCGCCGCCGCCACGCCCCGCCAGCAGATGTGGGAGGAGCTGNAGGCGCTCAACCTCGGCCGGCTGCGGGTGGCCAGCAAGGGGCTGCGCCGCGACGGTGCCGAGGTCGTCCAGGTCGATCCGGCGGCCCAGGTCCGGGACGGCATGTTCATGATCGGACAGGTGGCGGCGCTGCGCTCGGACCGCACGAGCATCGCCGCCCTGCACGACGAGGTGACCACGCGGGCCACCGCCGGTCTCGCCGACCGGGCCGCCGAACTCGGCGTGCCGGCCGGGCAGGAGCCCGCGCTCGGGTCGGTCGACGGTACGCGACGCCCGGCGGGCGGCGAAGGGAACGAGGCGGACATGGCCGGCGCGGGTGCAGGTACGGGTACGGGTTCCGGCGGCGAGCGGGGCCGGGCGACCGGCGTCGATCGCCCGGCGGTGGCGACGGTGACGGCGGCTGCGGCGGCCTCCCGTCCCGCCGGTCAGCCGCTCGACATCGCGATCGTCGGGATGTCCGCGATCTTCCCCGACGCCCCCGACCTCGCCACGTTCTGGGCGAACGTCGTCGCCGGCAACGACGCGATCCGCGAGGTGCCCATCGACCGCTGGGACCCCGAGGTGTATTACTCGGCCGACGCGGTGGTGAAGGACGCCGGACGCCGCACCCCGTCGAAGTGGGGCGGTTTCCTNCCGCGGATCCCGTTCGACGCGCTGGCCTACGGCATCCCGCCGCGGTCCCTGCGCAGCATCGAGACCAGCCAGCTCCTCGCCCTCGAGGTCGCCACCCGCGCGCTGCGCAGCGCCGGTTATGACACGGGGCAGAAGGACACGGGGCAGAAGGCGGCCGGCGAGGGTCGGCCGTTCGACCGCTCCCGCGCCTCGGTCGTCTTCGGCACCGAGGCCGGCACCGACCTGTCCGGCGCCTACGGGCTGCGCTCACTGTGGCCGGGCCTGCTCGGGCAGTTGCCCGCCGAGCTCGAGGAGTTCCTGCCGGAACTGGACGAGGACTCCTTCCCCGGCATGCTGGCGAACGTCATCGCCGGGCGGGTGGCCAACCGGCTCGACCTCGGCGGGGTGAACTTCACCGTCGACGCGGCGTGCGCCTCGTCGCTGGCCGCGCTCGACGCCGGCTGCAAGGAGCTGCTCGCCGGCAGCTCCGACCTGGTGCTCTGCGGCGGGGTGGACACCCACGCCGGCGCCCACGACTTCCTGCTGTTCTCCTCGGTGCACGCGCTGTCGCCGCAGGGACGCTGCCGCAGCTTCGACTCCGGCGCCGACGGCACCAGCCTGGGTGAGGGGGTCGCCGTCGTCGTGCTCAAGCGGCTCGCCGACGCCGAGCGCGACGGCGACCGCATCCACGCGGTCATCCGGGCCGTCGCCGGCTCCTCCGACGGCCGCGCGCTCGGGCTGACCGCGCCCCGCAAGGCCGGCCAGGTGCTCTCCCTGGAACGGGCCTACGCGCGGGCCGGCATCTCCCCGAGCGACGTCGGCCTGCTGGAGGCGCACGCCACCGGCACGGTCGTCGGCGACCGCACCGAGCTCGCCACCCTCACCGAGGTGTTCACCGACCACGGCGCGACCCCCGGCCAGTGCGCGGTCGGTTCGGTGAAGTCGCAGATCGGGCACACCAAGTGCGCCGCCGGCCTGGCCGGGCTGATCAAGGTGGCGAAGGCGGTCGAGACCGGCGTGCGCCCGCCGACCCTGCACATCGACACCCCCAACGCCTACTGGGACGGCGAGACCAGCCCGTTCTACTTCGACGAGGCCGCCAAGCCCTGGGCGGCACCCGCCGGCCAGCGCCACGCCGGGGTCTCGGCGTTCGGCTTCGGTGGCACCAACTTCCACGTCGTGCTGTCCGCCTACGACGGCGGGCCGGAACCCGCCCACGGCCTGGACCACTGGCCCGCGGAGCTGTTCGCCGTGCGCGGCGCCGACCGGGCGGCTGCCAGCCGGGCGCTGGACCGCCTCGCCGCCCTGGTCACGACGAACGACGACGCCGGGCGGCCGTTCCGCCTGCGGGACCTGGCCCGCACCACCTGCGCGGCCGGTGGCGGCCCGGTGCAGGTCGCGTTCGTCGCCGACGATCTCGACGGGCTGCCCGCCGCCATCGAGGCGGCGCGGACGTTCACGGCGGACCCGCGCGCCGGGGTGTTCGTCCGCGACGACGCCGAGCCGGGCGCGACCGCCTTCCTGTTCCCCGGCCAGGGCAGCCAGCGGCCGGGCATGCTCGCCGATCTGTTCGTCGCCTTCCCCCGGCTGCGTGCCGTGCTCGACCTGGCCCCCCAGTGGGCCGAGACGATGTTCCCGCCGGCCGCGTTCACCCGGGAACAGAAGGCCGAGCAGGTGGTGGCGATCACCGACACGCGGGCGGCCCAGCCGACGCTCGNCCTCGCCGGCCTCGCCGTGCACGACCTGCTCACCGGGTTCGGCGTCCGCCCGGACCACGTCGGCGGCCACTCCTACGGCGAACTGGTCGCCCTGTGCGCCGCCGGCGCGCTCGACCGGGCCGACCTCGTCGGCCTGAGCGAGGCACGGGCCGCCGCGATCCTCGCCGCGGCGGGGGATGACCCGGGCACGATGGCCGCCGTCCAGGCGCCCGTCGAGCGCGTGCGCGAGGCGCTGGCCGAACTCGGTGCCACCGCCGGCGACGTCGGCGCTCACGTCGTAGTCGCCAACCACAACGCCCCGCGGCAAAGCGTGATCTCCGGGCCGACCGCCGCCGTGGGCGAGGCCGTGGCCGCCCTCGGCCGGGCCGGCCTGGCCGCCCGGCCGATCCCGGTGGCCTGCGCGTTCCACAGCCCGGTCGTGGCCGCGGCCGCCGGCGCGCTCGCCGACCGCCTCGACGCGCTCGACGTCGCGGCCCCGGCACTGCCGGTGTGGTCCAACACCACCGCCCAGCCGTATCCGGCGGCACCGGAGCAGGTGCGGGCGACGCTCGCCGGCCAGGTGGCGGCGCCGGTGCGGTTCGTCGAGCAGATCGAGGCGATGTACGCGGCCGGCGTGCGGACCTTCGTCGAGGCCGGCCCCGGTCGGGTGCTCTCGCAGCTCGTCGGCAAGATCCTCGCCGGCCGGCCGCATCGGGTCGTGGCCACCGACGTCGCGGGGGAGCCGGGGCTGCGCCGGTTGCTGCTCGCGCTCGCCGAGCTCGCCGCGGCCGGCGTCGGTGTCGACTCGGCGCCCCTGTTCACCGGGCGTGACGCCCGGGTGGTGAGCGACGCGGACGTGCCGCGCCGGCCCGGCTGGCTGATCGACGGGGCCTACGTGCGCACCGCCGACGGCCGTTTCCTGCCGGGCGCCCTGCGGTCGCCGACCCGACTGGCCCTCGCCGCCGGTCCGGGCGCGGCCGCCGAGGCCGCACCGGCGGGACCCCGCTTCACGGTGCCACCCGTCTCTCGCGCGCAGGCACCATCCGCGTCCCTCGCGGCGGCATCTCCAACCGCGGCGGCACAGACCGCGGCGGCACAGACCGCGGCGGCACAGACCGCGGCGGCGGCCGGTGGGGAGCTTCCCGAGATCGCGGGCGTGCGGGGATTCGTCCCGCAGGACCCGGCGCCACCGCTCGTTCCCGCTGACCCGATCGACGATCCGGCGGTCCTCGCCGCCGCACTGCCCGAGCTTGGAGGTGGCGGCCCGGTGGACGCCGTGGTGTTGGAGTTCCTGCGGACCACCCGCGAGCTGGTCGCGGCACAGCGCGACGTGGTGCTGGGCTACCTGGGCTACGACCCGACCGGACTCGGCCGCCCGGCGTCGCGTGACGGCATCGACGGCGTCGACCGCGTCGCGGCCACCCCCGCGGTCCCCCGCCAGGCCCAGCCGGAGCAGGCGCGAAGCGCCGGCGTACCGGTGACGCCCGCGGTGCCCCGGTCCGCCCCCGTGGCGGACGTGGCGGACGTGGCGGGCGCGGCCCTGCCGCCGGTCGGCGCCCCCGCGGCTGCTGGCGGCTCCGCGGCGCCGGTGGTCCGGTCCACGGTGGTGGAGCGGTCGGCGGTGTCGGATGTGGTGGTGGGAGTGATCGGGGAGCAGACGGGTTATCCGGTGGAGATGTTGGAGCCGGATCTGGATCTTGAGGCTGATCTGTCGATTGATTCGATCAAGCGGACGGA
>NZ_LJJX01000003.1:99843-267509 GCF_001421075.1 Frankia sp. CpI1-P
TGGTGGAGGCGGGTTCGGGGGAGTTGGACGAGGAGGTCGTCGAGGAGCTGGCGGCGATCAAGACCGTCCGCGGCATCGTCGACTGGATCGTCGGTTCGACCGCCGGCGGGACCGAGCCCAGCGCTTCCACCGCCGCGGCGGCGCTGACCGGCGGGTCGCCCGTAGCCGTCGGGTCGCCCGTAGCCGTCGGGTCTTCCCCAGCCGTCGGGTCTTCCCCGGACCTCGGGTCCGCTGTGGTCGGCGATCCGGTCGGGGCGATTCCGCTGCGGCGCTTCGTCGTCGAGCCGGAGATCCTGCCCGCGCCGGCCGGCGCGGCGCCGACCGACCTCGCCGGCTCCCGCTTCCTGCTGGTGGAGGGCGGTCTCGGGGTCGGCCTGGCGCTCGCCACCCGGCTGGAGCAGGCGGGCGCCGAGGCGCGGATCCTCGCCGCCGACGACGCCGGCCTCGTCGACCAGATCCGGGCTGGGGCCGGCGCCGACGGTCTCGTCTGGATCGCCTCCGCCGACCCGGGCGCGGACGAGCACGCGATCCTGCCCGGTGCGTTCCCAGCCCTGCGGGCCGCGGCCCTGGGCGGCAGCCGGCGGGTGCTCATCGCCACCGGCAACGGCGGGCGGTTCGGCCGTGCCCGCGCCACCGCCACCGCCACCGGCGCGCCGGCCGACCCGAGCGCGGTCGACGCCCTGGAGCACGCCCGACGCGCTGACGCCGGGGAGTTCGTCGTCCGCCCGACCCCGGGCGCGGGGCTCGCCGGCCTCGTCCGCACGATCGCCCGGGAGGTGCCCGGCCTGGCGCTGCGCCTCGTCGACGTCGAGCCGAAGGACGAGCCCCGCCGGATCGCGGACAGCCTGCTCGCCGAGCTGCTCACCCCGGGTGGGCCGCTGGTCGTCGGCTACCGGGAGGGGGCGCGAGCCACCCTGCGGGTACGGCCCGCGGGTGCCGGGGGGGCCGGCAGCCTGCCGGCCGGGCTGGGCCCGTCCTCGGTCGTGCTGCTCACCGGCGGCGCCCGGGGCATCACCGCGGCGGTCGCCGTCGAGCTCGCCCGGCGCAGCGGCTGCACCGTCGAGCTGATCGGGCGCACCCTGCCGCCCGCGGGGCCCGAGGATCCCGCCACCGCGGGCGCGGCCGACGCCCCGGCGCTGCGCCGCGCGCTGATCGAGACCGGCGTCCGCCGCCCGGCCGAGATCGAGGCTCGGGTCTCCCGACTGCTCGCCGAGCGGGAGGTGCGGGCGACGCTGGCGACCCTGCGCGGGCTGGCGTCCTCGGTGCGTTACCACGCGGTGGACGTGCGCGACGGCGCGGCCGTCGCCGCGGTGGTGGCCGACGTCTACGCCCGCCACGGTCGCCTCGACGGGCTCGTGCACGGCGCGGGCGTCCTCGCCGACCGGCTGTTGCGCGACAAGACGCCCGAGTCGTTCGACCGGGTCTACCGAACGAAGGTCGACGGCGCCCGGGCCCTGCTCGCCGCGGTCCGCGACGACGTCGGCTTCGTCGCCCTGTTCGGCAGCGTCGCGGGGGTGTTCGGCAACCGGGGTCAGGCCGACTACGCCGCCGCGAACGACGCCCTCGACACGCTCGCGGGTGCGGCGGCGGGGCGCTTCGCCGGCCGGATCGTCAGCGTCGACTGGGGCCCCTGGGCGTCGCCGGCCGCCGCGGGCGGCGGGATGGTCTCCGCGGAGCTCGCCCGCGAGTACGCCCGCCGCGGCATCGGCCTGATCGACCCGGCCGACGGCGTCGCCGCGCTGCTGAGCGAGCTGGCGGGCCCGCCCGACGGTCCGGCGCAGGTCGTCTACATGTGCGCCGAGGCGGAGGCGTTCGATGCGTGACCCCGGGGGCGGGTCCGGGGCGCCGCCGATCGCCGTGGTGGGGATGTCCGCGCTGTTCCCGGGCGCCGGCGACCTCGACACGTTCTGGCGCAACATCGTTGGCGGGGTCGACGCGATCCGGGCGCTCCCGCGGGATCGCTTCGACGTCGACGACTACTTCCCGCCCGAGCGGCCGCTCGCCGCGCCGGGCACGCGGCGGGGCGCGGGTACCGACGCGGCTCCGGCCGGTGCGGCGGACGGCTTCTACTGCCGGCGCGGCGGTTTCGTCGACGAGTTCGCGACGTTCGACCCGACGGCGTTCGGCATCGTCCCCAACGCCGTCGACTGGGCCGAGCCGGACCAGCTGCTGGCGCTGCGGCTCGCCGCCGAGGCGATCACGGACGCCGGTGGGCCCAACGGGCTCGGCGACGCCGAGCGGGTGGGCGTCGTCCTCGGCCGCGGCGGCTACGTGGGGTCCGGGGTGGCCCGGCTCGAGCAGCGGGTACGCACCTCCCGCCAGCTCGTCACCACCCTGCGCGAGGTCCTGCCGGACCTGCCCGCCGACGCGGTCGAACGCGTCCGCGAGGCGTTCGTCGCGCAGCTCGGTCCGGCCCGCCCGGAGGCGTCGATCGGCCTGGTGCCCAACCTCGCCGCGTCCCGCATCGCGAACCGGCTCGACCTGCGCGGTCCCGCCTACACGGTGGACGCGGCCTGCGCGTCGTCGCTCATCGCCGTCGAGATGGCGATGCGTGATCTCGGCTCCGGCCGCACCGACACGATGATCGTCGGCGGTGCCCACCTCGTCCACGAACCGTCGTTCTGGAGCGTGTTCTCCCTGCTGCGGGCGCTGTCGCCGAGCGAGGCGATCCGCCCGTTCGACCGGCGGGCGGACGGCATCCTCATCGGCGAGGGCGTCGGCATGCTGGTGCTGCGCCGGCTCGCCGACGCCCGCCGCGACGGCGACCGGATCTACGCGGTGTTGCGCGGGGCCGGCACGTCGAGCGACGGCCGCTCCGCCTCCCTGATGGCCCCCGCCGCCGACGGGCAGACCCTCGCCGTGCGGCGCGCCTGGGCGGACGCCGGGCTCGACCCGACGGCACCCGGCGCGATCGGCCTGGTCGAGGCGCACGGCACGGCCACCCCGACCGGCGACGCCGTGGAGCTCGCGACCCTGGGCCGGATCTTCGGCACGGCGGCCGCAGCCGGTACGGGCGGCGCGGGACGCGCGGACATCGGCATCGGCTCGGTCAAGTCCATGATCGGCCATGCGATGCCGGCGGCGGGCGCGGCCGGGCTGATCAAGACCGCGCTCGCCCTGCACCACCGGGTGCTGCCGCCGACGCTGCACTGCGACGAGCCGCACGCCGCCTTCGCCGGCAGCCGGTTCGCGCCAGTGCGGGCGGCGACCGACTGGGACACCCCGGCGGGCGGCGGTCCCCGGCGCGCCGGCGTCAACGCCTTCGGTTTCGGCGGCATCAACGCCCATCTCGTCGTCGAGGAGGCACCGCCGACCGCCCCGGTGACCCTGGCCCACACCTTCCCCGCCCCCCCGCCGGCTGACCCTGCGCGGGTGGCCGATCCGGACGCGGAGGCGGTCCTGTTGCTCGCCGGGAGCAGCCCGGCGGAGCTGCTCGCCCAGCTCGACGTCGACGACGCGGAGCTGCTCGACCGGGACGACGCGGCGAGCCCGCCGGCCGGCGGCCCCTGGCGGCTCGCCCTGGTCGCGCCGACCCCGCGCCGGCTCGCCCTGGCCCGGACGGTCGTGGGGCGGGGCAACCCGTGGCGGGGCCGCAACGACCTGTGGTTCACCCCGGCCGGCCTGCTCGACCCCGCCCGGCCCGACGGGACGCCCGCCGGGCGGACGGCGTTCCTGTTCTGCGGCCTGGAGGACAAGTTCTCCCCGCGCATCGACGACGTCTGCGCGCACTTCGGGCTCGTCCGCCCGGCCCTCGACGACACCGGGCTGCTCGGCCGGCACGGCGTCGCGAGCGTCGAGGTGGGGCGGATCCTCGACGAGGCGCTGCGACGCCTCGGGATCGTCCCGGACCTCGTCGGCGGGCACAGCATCGGCGAGTGGAACGCGATGATCAGCGGTGGGCTCATCACCGGCGAGTCCACCGACGCCTTCATCGCCGGCTTCGACCCGGCCGCACTGGAGGTGCCCGGGGTCGTCTTCGGGGCACTGGGCTGCGGCGCCGGGCGGGCCGCCGAGGTCATCGCCGATCTCGGCGACGTCGTCGTCTCCCACGACAACTGCCCGCACCAGTCGATCATCTGCGGGCGCGAGGAGAGCGTGCGCACCGCGCTCGAGCGGCTGCGCCGCGACGGCGTGCTCGGGCAGNTCCTGCCGTTCCGTTCCGGCTTCCACTCCCCGTTCCTGGAGCCCTACCTGGACCGGCTGCGGACCAACCTCGCCGACGTCACCCTCGCCGAGGCGACGATCCCGATCTGGTCGGCGACGACGGTCGCGCCCTACCCGCGCGACCACGACGCCGTCCGGGCGCTCGCCCTGCGTCACCTCGTCGAGCCTGTGCGGTTCCGGGAGCTCGTCCGCCGGCTGCACGACACCGGCGTGCGCGCCTTCGTCCAGGTCGGCGTGGGCAGCGTCGCCGGGTTCGTCGACAACACGCTGCCCGGTCACGATCACGTCGCGCTGGTCACGAACTCCCCGAAGCGTTCCGGGCTGGACCAGTTGCGCCGCGTGGCCGCCGCGCTGTGGGTGGAGGGCGCGGCCCCGCGGCTCGATCTGCTGCCCTGCCGGACCCGCCCCGAGCGGCCCGCCACCCCGGTGACGGTGCCGGCCAGCGAGCCGACCCCGTCCCCCGCGCAGGCCCTGACCCCGACGCCCTCCGCCGGGAGGGCCATCGAGCTGCCGCGGCGCCGGGGCACCCCTGTCCGGCTGAACCTCGGCACGCCGCTGGTGCGCCTCGGACCCGCGGCCGCCGATCTTCTGGGCTCGGCCCTCCCTGTCCTGGATCTCCCTGTCCCGGCCCTCCCTGGCTCGGATCTCCCTGTCCCGGCCCTCCCCGGCCCGGCCCTCCTGGGACCGGATCACCTGGATCCGGCTCTCCCGGCTGTGGGCGCCGCCGGCAGCCATCCGGTTCTCGACGAGCTGCGTGCGGCGCTGGCCGACGCCGGTGCGGTGATGTCCACGGTCGTCGACCGGTGGGCACTCGGCCCCACCGCCCCGCGGGGCGCGCCACCACGACGGCGCGGCGGCCCCGCGGCCGGCGGGATGGGCACCGTGCCCGCGTCCGGTGGGTCCGGTGGCGTGCCGGCGCCCCGCGGAGCGGGCGCCACCGCCTCCTGGGGTCCCGGCGCGTCCGAGCCTGCCAGCCACGCCGAGCCTGCCAGCCACGCCGAACCCGCCAGCCGCGACGCGGCCGCCTCCGGCGGCGGCCTGGCACTCGGGCCGCGGACCGTCCGTCGCCGGTTGTCGCTGGAGTCGATGCCGCACATCATCGACCACTGCTTCTACCGCCAGCCGCCGGGTTGGCGCGACCTGTCCGACCTGTTCCCGGTCGTGCCGATGACCGAGGTGCTCGAACTCATGATCGCGCAGGCCGCGGCGCTGATGCCGGGGCGGGTGCCGATCGGCATCCGGGACGTCCGGGCGCTGCGTTGGCTCGCGATCGAGCCCGCCGTGGAGGTGTCGGTCATCCTCACCCCGGCGGGGCCGGACGCGGTCCGGGTGACCATGGAGGGCTACGCCCGCGGCACGGTCGTGTTCGCCGACGGCTACCCGCCGTCCCCGCAGACGACGGCAGCCNCCGCGGACCTGCCGGCGGGCCCGACCGGGCCGATCCTGCCCGGCGAGCAGCCATCCCGCCACCAGGGCAGCGATCTCTACGGCGGTCACTTCCTCTTCCACGGCCCCGGATACCAGGGCATCCACCGCATCGAGGCGATCGCCGCGGCCGGCATCCGCGGGCGGCTGCGGGTGCCGGCCGCGTCCGGCGCGCTGCTGGACAACGCCGGGCAGCTCTTCGGCTACTGGGCGATGGAGAACCTGCCCGCGGACTCGCTGCTGCTGCCGCAGTCCCTGTCCGACCTGCGCTTCTACGGTCCGGCGCCGGTGGCGGGCGACCTGGTCGACTGTGTCGTGCGGATCCGGCAGGTCGCGGAACGGACGGTGACCGCCGACCTCGAGCTGCGCCGGCTCGACGGGTCGCTCTGGGCGGTCGTGTCGGCCTGGACCGATCGGCGTTTCGCCAACGACGACGTGCTCTGGGCGATGGTCCGCGCCCCGGAGCTGCACACCGTGGCCCAGCCCTCGGGCGAGGGCTGGGTGGTCGCGCTCGACCGCTGGTCCGATTCGGCCTCGCGCGAGCTGATCGTGCGCCACTACGCCGACTCCGCCGACCGGGCCCGGCTCGCGGGCCTCAACCCGCGGGCGGCGCGCGGCTGGCTGCTGGGGCGCATCGCCGTCCAGGACGCCGTCCGGCGCTGGCTGTGGGCGCGCGGTGCGGGGCCCGTCTGGGGGATCGAGGTCCGGATCGAGCACGACGGGCTGGGCGCCCCGCTGGTCGGCGCCCTGCCGGCGCGGCCGGGCATCCCGGCCGGCGACCCCCCGCGGGTGTCCCTCGCGCACAAGCCGGAGCTGGCGGTGGCGCTGGTGTCCGCGGACGGGCCGGTCGGCATCGACATCGAGCAGATCGTCGTTCGGGCGCCCGGCGTCGAGCTGGCGGCGCTCGCCCCGGTCGAACGCGACCTGCTCGACCGGGTCGCTGGCGACGATCCGGGACGCCGGGCGCTGTGGTTCACCCGGCTGTGGGCGGCGAAGGAGGCGGCGGCGAAGGCCGAGGGCACCGGGCTCGCGGGCCGACCGCGCCAGTTCGTCGTCGACGGCCCGCACCGGCCCGGACGGGCCTGGGCCGCGGCCGACTGGGCCGGGCACGCTCCGCCCGAACTGGTCCGGGTCACCGTCTACGGGGATGGTCCGGACGGGCCGCTCCCGCGGGGCTCCCGGTGGGTGGCATTGCGTACGGTGGACGCCTCCGGCCGGATCCGGCCGGAAGGCGGCGCACCCGGGGCCCCCGAGCCGGACTCGGGCGGCGCCGACGGCCGGGCCGTGGCGAGGGACGTGCGTTCCGCCACCGTCATCGGTCAGGTTGCTGCGCGTGACGGCGCCCCCGCCCGGCGGGCCGGCGCCGCGACCTATGTGGTCGCCTGGACCTCCCCCGAGGTCGAGGCAAACGGCCTTCCCAGCGAGTAAGGAGTAGCGATCATGTCTGTTCAGGAGACGGCGGGACCGGGCGGCGCGGGCCGGGCGGAGACCGAGACGCGGGTGCTCGGCGAGGTCACCGAGGACCTGCGCGAGGTCATCGGCGAGGAATACGTGATCGACATGGACATCACCATGGAGACCACGTTCAGCCAGGACCTGGAGCTGGAGAGCATCGAGTTCGTGGCGCTCGCCGACCGGCTGCGGGAGCGCTACGGCGAGGCCGTCGACTTCGTCGGTTTCCTCGCCAGGATGGACGTCGACCAGGTGATCAACATGCGGGTCGGTGAGGTCGTCCAGTTCATCGTCGACAGCCTGCCGGCGCCCGCGACCGCCGGGTCGGCCTGACGGCCGCTCGGNGCATCCGGTCTCGACCGGCGATCCGCATCCGACCGGCGATCCGCATCCGATCCGGCATCCGCATCCGACCCGGCATCCATATCGACAAGGAGGCAAGGCCCGTGGCAGAGGTCATCGCGAACGGCGTCCGCCTGCATGTGCAGCGGCTCGAACCCCGCGGGGGCGCGTCCGCGGACTCGCCGATCGTCGTCATGGTGCACGGCATGGTGATGGACAACATCTCCAGCTTCTACTTCTCGCTGGGTACCTGCCTGGCCGACGCCGGCTGCGACGTCATCTGCTACGACCTGCGCGGCCACGGCCGCAGCGAGCGCACCCGCGGCGGCTACCGCCTCGCCGACTCGATGGCCGACCTCGCCGGGCTGCTCGACGCCCTCGGGGTGGACCGCCCGGTGCACGTCGTCGGCAACAGCTACGGTGCGACGCTGGCCCTGGCGTTCGGGTTGGAGTTCACCGCTCGGGTCGCGAGCCTGACGCTCATCGAGCCGCCGTTCCTCATCGAGGGCCTGGGCGAGGAGATGGCCCGCTCGCTGAGCCAGATCCTCGTCGCGATGACCGACGACGAGGTCGAGGAGTGGCTGGACAACGGCGCCGGCCGGGCGATCACCAAGGCCACCCGGGCCGCCCAGCGGCTGCTGTCCGACACGACGATCGCCACCGACATGCTGGCGACGCCGGCGTTCTCCGCCGAGGCNCTCGCCGCGCTGCCGATTCCGGTGCTCGCCGTCTACGGGGAGAACTCCGACATCATCGGGCAGGCCGCCGGGCTCGCCGCCCTCGTCCCCGAGTGCACCCTGATCGTGCTGGAGCACCACACCCACATGGTGCTGCGCGAGGCCACCGGCTACCTGCGCGACCTGCTGCGCTGGTGGCTGTTCGACCGGCGCACGCCACCCCCGCCCTACGTGCGCCCGACCGAGCGACGCTTCGTCACCCCCGAGTGGGTGACGCAGATGGTGCCGCCGCCCGACCTGAACACCGGGCGCCGCCCGGCGGTGGGCTGAGGAGCCGGCCGTGAGCCGCGTCCTGTTTGTCGTGCCGCCGCTGACCGGGCACGTGAACCCGGCCGTGGGGATCGCCGGGGAGCTCGCCGACCGCGGTCACAATGTGGCCGTCGCCGGCCACGCGGGGGTGATCGGCGGGCTGGTCCCGCCGGGGCTGCCGCTGCTGGCGCTGCCGGAGACACTCAGCGAGGCCGATCGCGCCGACATCGTCGCCCGCTCCCGGGCGCTGCGCGGCCCGGCGTCGCTGAAGTTCCTGTGGGAGGACTTCCTGCTGCCGCTGGCCGCAGCGATGGAGCCGGCGGTGGACGCGGTCGTCGACGAGTTCCGCCCGGATGTAATGGTCATCGACCAGCAGGCGGTCGGTGCGGCTCTGGTCGCCCGTCGCCGGCGGCTGCACTGGGCCACTCTCGCCACGACGTCGGCCGAGTTCGACGACCCGTACGGGGTGCTGGCCGGGCTCGGGCAGTGGGTCGCCGACCTGCTGCGGGACTTCCAACTCGCCCGCGGCGTGTCCGCCGACGAGGCCGCCGCCGGCGACCTGCGGTTCTCCGATGAGCTCACCCTCGTCACGTCCGTGCGGGAGCTGCTGCGCAACCCCGACGTGCCCCGCCATGTCGCCTTCGTCGGCAGCGCGGTCGGCCGGCGGGCGCAGACCGCCTCCTTCCCCTGGGAGTGGCTCGACCCGGACCGCGAGGCGGTGCTCGTCTCCCTCGGCACGGTGACCCGGGAGGCCGGCGGGCGGTTCCTGCGGGCCGCCGCGGAGGGCCTGCTGGGCCTGGCGGGACGGGTGCAGGCCGTCATCGTCGCCCCGCCCGGCCTCGTCGACGACCTGGCCGACGCCGCCCCCGACGACCTGCTCGTCGCCCCGTTCGTGCCGCAGGTCGAGCTGATGCCGAAGCTGTCCGCGGTGGTCTGCCACGCCGGCAACAACACGGTCTGCGAGGCGCTGTCCCGCGGTGTCCCGCTGGTCGTCGCCCCGGTCCGCGACGATCAACCGATCATCGGCGAGCAGGTCGTGCGCAGCGGCGCGGGTTTACGGATCAAGTTCGGCCGAGCCGGACCGGCGGCCGTGCGCGCCGCGGTGACGTCCCTGCTCGACGATCCCGGCCACCGCCAGGCCGCCGGGCGGCTGCGCGACGCCTTCGCCGCGGCGGGAGGGGTTGCGGCCGCCGCGGACCGGCTTGAGAAACTCGCCGCATGACGTTTCGCCGGCGCGGTCGCGCCGCGGTCGGGCCGGTACGGGGCTGACCGCCGTGCTCGACTGGCTGCCGGTCCTGGTCTGCGTCGGCCTGCTCATCAACGGGGTGCGGCTGCGCGGCCGGCTGCGCCGCCTGGAGACCCTGCCCGCCTCCGGCCGGCCGGTGGATCCGTCGCACGAGTTCCTCGTCGCCGACGGGGTGCGGCTGACCGACAGCGGGCGGCGCGCGGCCAGCTACCACGCCAGCCGGGACAAGCTCGACGTCCTCGATCTCGTGCCCGCGGACCTGACCGTCGAACGCGCCCTCGACCTGGCCCGCATGGTCGACACCCGCACCTACCGCACCGACCGGTGCGTGCCCGGCCGCGGCGCCTTCCAGGCGCTGCTGGTTCGCTCGGAGATCCTCGACCGGGCCGGTATCACCCGCCGCGACGGCTTCGACCCGGTGGAGCTCGTCGACATCACCGAGCGGCTGAAGACCTTCGCGTCCGGATCGACCGACCTCGCCGTGCTGCCGGGGCTGCGTGCCGACCGGGAGGACGCGGCGATGCGCGTGCGGGTCCAGCAGCGCGCGTACCGATTCACCCGGCGCAACCAGCTTTTCCCGTTCGTGCCGCAGCTCGCCACCGCCATCGGCGTGCACGTCAACCGGCCGTGGGGACTCGCGGCCACGGCGTTGTTCTGGTTCCAGCCGTTCTTCGTCTGCGCCGGCCGGGTGCCGCTGTCCCCCCGCGACCTGATCCGCTCCCCGATCGTGCGCATCCTCAGCGGGCTGCTGTTCGTCATCGACTCGGTGCGCGCCGGTCGCGCGCAGGCCGCGCGGGCCGCCGAGGCCAAGGCCGCCGGGCTGCCCGCCGACCCGGTCAAGCACGCGAAGAAGCAGCGGACGGCGGCCAGCCGGGCCTCCTACGGCCGTGACGTCCGCGCCGGCCTGGCCCGGTTTCTGCGCCGCGCCCGCGCGGACTGTCCGTGGTGCGGTTCGGCGGAGCTGGCCACCCGGCTCGACTCGCCCGACATGTTCCTGCGCAAACCCGGCCGGTTCCGTCTCGACGGCTGCCGGCGCTGCGGGCACGTGTTCCTCAACCCGGCGCTGAGCCCCGCCGGCCGCGAGTTCTACGACCGGGACCGTTACGACGGCCTGCGCGCCGGGATCGCCGAGCAGGCGTTGGCGGTGATCGCCCGCGACCGCCGTGGACAGGCCGCCGCCGTGCGTCCGTTCACGGTCCCGCGCGCGTGGCTGGACGTCGGCTCCCGCTACGGCCACTTCCCGAACGCGGCCCGCGAGGTGTGGCCGGCGACGGTGTTCGACGGGGTCGACACGTTCGCTGGGCTGGACGAGGGCCTGCGGCGCGGCTGGCTCGACCATGCCCACCACGGCCGGCTGCCCGATGTCGTCGAGGCGGTCGCCGGTCGCTACGACGTCATCAGCATGTTCGGCTATCTGGAACGCGCCGACGACCCGTCCGCGGAGCTCGACGCCGTCGCCAAGGCGTTACCACCCGGCGGCCACGTGCTGTGCGAGCTGGCGAACGCCGAATGCCACCAGGCGCGCTGGCTCGGCCGGTTCTGGTCCGGCTGGGCGGTGCCGGAGCGGGCGCATCTCATCCCCGTCGACAACCTGCTAGCGGCGCTGGAGGACCGGGGGCTGCGGCCCGTCCTGGTGCGGTTCGCCGCCAGCCGCGGCCTCGGCGATCTCACCGCCGCCCTGCTGCTCGTCGTCACCGCCATCGCGCCGCGCCCCATGCCCTGGCTGCNCCAGGCTGCCGGCCCCGCCCACCTGGTGGCCTGGGGCGCCATGATGGCGGTGGTCAGCCCCCTGCTGATCACGGCCCGGCTCCTCGACCGGCTCGCCCGGCGCTACGTCCACGGCGCCGGCTTCGCGGGCACCTACCTGGTGATCGCCCGCAAGGAGGTCTGAGCCTCCCGAGCGGTTCCGTGGAGTGGCGATCAGCGCTGCGTCATACGTGGACTCCCAGCTCTCGGAACGGTGATCACACGAGTTCTGGCCGACGGCCTTTTCGAGGGCGTCGTCGGCGCACCTCAGCCACGGTCCAGTCCGCCACCGGCCCCAGCGGACGAACCATCACCATCGTCCGCATCTGACGCCGCGAGACACGGGTAGTAGATCTGTCAGATCGGCCAGGTCTCGCGGCGCCAGGCGGCGTCCCAGAACATCCACTCGTAGCGCGCCGTCACCGCGAAGTGTTCGGCGGCTCGCGACAGCTCCGGCGCCGATGCGTCCGCGCCCACCCGGTCGGTGAGGGCGACGACCCGGTCGGCCACCGCCTGGAATGCCGGGTCGCCGTAGGCGGCGATCCACCGGGCATACACCGGGTCGGGGGAGGAGTCGGCGAGCAGCCACGCGCCGACCCGGGCGTAGATCCAGTAGCACGGCAGCACCGCGGCGAGCCCCTCCAGGAAGGAGCCGCCGTAGACGGTCGCGAGCAGGTAACTGGTGTAGGCGCGGGTCGTCGGCGCGACCGTCGCCACCCCGCCCGCTGCCACCCCGCCCGTGGGAGTGGGGCCGGTGGGCGTGGGGCCGCCGAGAGCGTCGAGGAGGTCGGCGTGCATGGCCTGCTCGGCGGCGACCGCGTCGGCGGCGTCACTCGCGAGCGCCCGCACGTCGTCCTCGGTGGGCGCCTTCGCCGCGCACACGGCCAGGGCCCGCGCGTAGTCCCGCAGGTAGTGCGCGTCCTGGACGACGAAATGGCCGAACGCGGCCCGCGGCAGGCTGCCATCGGTGAGCCCGGTGAGGAACGGATGGCGCAGGATCGCCTCGTACACGTGCTCGGTGGAGGCCCACAGCCGCGCGCTGANGGACTGCGCCGCGGCGGCCGGGATGGCATCGGGCGTCATCGTGCTCACTGGTCTCGGAACGTGGATGGTCGGGCAGCGGCATCCGCGATGGTCATGGCTTGGGTAGGTAGGCGTTGGTGACGACGTCCGCCGTCGGGACGGTCGCCTTGATCAGGTCTTCGGCGCGCATCCAGGCGATGAACGACGTCCNGGCACCCGTGTCCATCCGGCCGAAACCGGCCGGGTTGCGCAGCAGCGGGGCCGTCGCCTCGACCATCTTCGGCAGCAGCTTGGGGTCGTAGCCGTCGGCGACGCCGGTGAGCGTCGTCGTGGCCTTCGCCGGGTCGTCGAGCGCCCGCGCGTTGCCGGCCGCCGTGGCGCGCAGGAAGTCGCGGACGAGCGCGGCATAGGCGGGGTCCTTGGCGAGCCGGCTGCGCCGGGCGACGATGACCAGTTCGTCGTACTGCGGCACCCCGGCCTCGGTCACCGGAATCACCTTCGGCGCGAGGCCGCGGTCGGCGAGGGTGACGCCCTCGACGTTGCGGTAGGCGCCGAGGGTGGCGGTCACCTTCTTGGAGATCATGGCGGGCAGCAGGTCGGCGCCGACGTCGACGCGGTGAATCGAAGTGCCGTCGAAGTGGTTGGCCTTCGCGATCGCGTCGAGGAAGGCCTCGTCGGTGCGCAGCCCCGAGGTGCCGACCGTGGCCCCGGCGAGGTCGGCGGGCTTCGTGATGCCGGCGGAGCCCACGGCCATGATCGAGTTCAGGGNGGTGGGGATGAGGGCGNCGACGGCGACGACGTCGAGCTTCTCGACCCCGGCGATGACCACCTCGGGTTCGTAGGAGATGCCCAGGTCGACGGTGCCGGTGCTGACGAGCTTGAGCGGGTCGGACGGGTCCGACGGCGAACGCAGGGTGACGTTCAGCCCGGCGGCGGCGTAGTCGCCGCCGTCCTGCGCCGAGTAGAGCGCGAGATGGTCCGGGTTGGGCTCCCAGTCGAGCAGCACCGTGGCGGCCCGGCGCTCGGCGCCGGACGAGCCGCCGGAGCCGCAGGCGGTGACGGCCGCGAGCGTGACGGCGGCGAGGGCGGCCGCCGTGATGGTCAGCCGGCGGGAGCGCGGCGCGATCATTGGTTGGTCCCTTCTCGGGTGGGATTGCGGTGCCAGGGGACGAGCAGCCGTTCGGCGCAGCTCACGAGTACGAACAGGACCACGGACATCGCGGTGAGCAGCACGATCGCGGCGAACACCAGCGCGGACTGGAGCTGGGGGACGCCCTGGCGCATCACGTGGCCGAGTCCGTCGGAGGCGCCCGAGTACTCGCCGAACACCGCGCCGGTCGCGGCGTAGGCGGCGGCCAGCCGCAGGCCGGTGAACACCGAGGGCAGCGCCGCCGGGAACTCCACCCGGGTGAAGATGGCGACCCGTCGACCGTGCAGCGTCCGCATCATCCGGACGAGCTCCGGATCGACCGAGGCGAGGCCGTCGAGGGTGCCGACCACCACCGGGAAGAAGCAGATGAGCGCCACCAGGATGAGCTTCGGGGTGATGCTGTAGCCGAAGATGATCGCCAGGATCGGGGCGAGGACGACGACCGGGACCGTCTGGGAGCCGATGAGCAGCGGGTACAGCGCTCGGCGGGCCGCGGCGGAGAAGTGCAGCGCGCAGCCGAGCGCGAGTCCGCCGGCGACCGAGATGGCGAAGCCGAGGACGATCTCCGTGCCGGTGACCCAGGTGGCGCTGCGCAGGGTGCTGTCCCACCGGTCGGCCAGCGTCGTCGCCACCTGGTCCGGTGCCGGCAGGATGTACTCCTCGACGTGCAGCACTCGGGTGACGAACTCCCAGGCGCCGAGCAGCGCGATGCCGACGAGGACGCTCGGCCACAACCGCGTCGCGGTCAACGGGCGCTCTCCAGGTGGGCGAGGACGGTGTCGCGCAGCGCGACGAAGTCGGGGTCGGCGAGCCGCGCCCGCCGCGCCGCGGCGCCGGTGCCGGCGTAGGGCGGCACGTCGACGGACGCGACGATCCGGCCGGGGCGGGCCGACATCACCACCACCCGGTCGCACAGCAGCAGCGCCTCCTCGACGTCATGGGTGACGAGCACGACGGTGCGGGGCTCGTCGGCGAGCATCGCGCGCAGCCAGTCCTGCAGGTCCGCCCGAGTGATCGAGTCGAGGGCGCCGAACGGCTCGTCGAGCAGCAGGACCGGCTTGTCCGCGGCCACCGTGCGCAGGAACGAGACCCGCTGGCGCATCCCGCCGGAGAGCTGCGCCGGCCGGTGGTCGGCGAACTCGGCGAGGCCGAACCGGTCGAGCAGCGGCCGGACGCGCCGCGACGCCTCCCGGCGGGTCAGGCCCTGGTTCTCCAGCGGGATGCGGGCGTTGGCGAGCACGCCGCGCCAGGGCAGCAACAGGTCGCGCTGGGGCATCCAGGCGCAGCGGGCCAGCCGCCCCGGCGCGTCTGCGGCGCCGAGGACGTCGATGGTGCCGGCGTCCGGGTCGGTCAGCCCGCAGATCATCGACAGCAGGGTCGACTTGCCGCACCCGCTCGGGCCGACGACGCCCAGGCGGCTGTCCGGGGGGACGGACAGGTCCGCGCCGGCCACCGCGGTGATGTCGCCGAACCGCTTCGCGACCCCACGGAGCTCCAGACCCGTTCCGGCCGACCGGCGGGGATCGGCGGGCGGCAGGGCCGTCGGCCGGCTCGATCGGCGTGCGAACACGACTTCTCCTCCTCCCTGAGCTACTGCCGTCTCCCTGAGCTACTGCGGTCCTACGGCGGCTACGAGCATGTGGACGACGGACGCGCGATGGTGNGCGACCGGCCGGCGTGGGCCGTCGTCGGGGGACGAACGCCGGGTCATGAGCGCCGGACGAGGTCCCGCCGGGTGGCGACCGGTCCGGCGGCGACTGGTTCGGCGGCGACTGGTTCGGCGGCCGGCCGCATGAGACCCCGGCCGGGTGCTTGCCCGGCCGAGTGGGACTGGCCGATCGGCCGCGGGACCGCGGCGGCCGGCCGCGCGGGACGCTAGCGCGCCGTCCCGCCGCCCGGGTCCGTCGCACCTGGTGGCGGTGCCGGCGGGCGGTAGGGCGCCGCCGGACGGCCCGGTGCCGGCGGGCACAGCAGCGCCCGCGAGCGGCCGATGGAGCCGATGGGAGCCGGACGCGCCACGGCCATCACTCCCTACGCCGGAATTACCCGGACAGGTTCAGGCGGTCGGCGGCACCGGGCTTCTGCCCAGCCGCCCTCTCAGCCTCCTCGGGTGGAAGCTCCCGCAACGTTCGCTCAAAGTTACGGCAAGATCAGGCCGCCGCCAACCCCTCCGGCCACCTGCGGTGGCCTCCTCGTCAGGAGGCCAGGGCCCGCTGGGGGTGATCCGTCGGCGGCACCCAGCCCCGTTCGCGCAGGGCCTCGGCGACGATGTCGGCGGCGTCGTCCGGCGCGGTCCGCAGCAGGTGCGCCGGCAACCGGACCAGGATGTCCTGACTGGGATCACGTTGGGTGATCAGCCGGTTCGCGGTCGGTTCGACCGCGACCTCGACCCGCACCCGCCACGGCTCGTAGCGCACGGTCAGCCGCGAGGTCGGCTCGTCCGCCGGACCCTCGACCCGATAGCCCGCCGGGGGCAGCTCGCGCCGCCGCTCGATCCGGCGGAACATGATCTCGGTGAGGTGCGGCGCGTCCGCGCCGAGCCGATCCAGCGTCTCGGCGATCAGCGTGCGCCGGCTGATCGGGCCGCGGCGGGACAACGCCTCGCGCAGGCCGCGGACGGTGACGATCTGTTGGCGCACTGCGTCGCAGAGGACGTCCTGCGCCAGGGCCCGGGACGCCGNCCACTCCGCCATGTCGATCAGGGACCGGGCCGGTGTGGTCCGCCGGGGCAGCCGGAGCGGGTCGATCTCGCTGGATTCCAGGCGCGCGCTGTGCCGTAGCAGTACCCCCGGCGGAGCGCTGACACGGCGGTCGGCCGGGATGAGCACGGTCACCGGCTGAGGGTCGTGGCCGACCAGCCCGGCGAGCGCCGCCGCACATCCGCCCGCGAGCACTGCATCCGGCCCGATGGCCTGCACTGCGACCCACAGGTGCTGCGGGCCGGTGGCGGGGTTGAGGTCGGTGATCAGGACGCCGCGGACGGGCTGCCGCCAGCGGCCGTCATCGAGGCGTCGGCGGATCTCGGTACGGGTGATGCCGGCGGCGACCGCGTCGCGGATTGTGATCACGCCGGCCTGGGGGGTGGCGATCTCCTGCCAGGAGAGTCGGCCAGGGTTATGGGCCATGAGAAGACGATGACGGTTGTTCTTCCGTTGGGCCAGCATCTTTTTTTGGTTGTGGATAACTGCGTGCCGTGTTCGCCGGCCACGCAGTGTTCGCCGGTTGGACGGGGCGCGCCGGTTGGACGGTGCGCGCCGGTCACGCCGGGTTCGGCGGCTGCCCGCTGAGGCGGCGCCGGCCCCTGCGCGGCGGCCTCCCCTCCTCGCGTGGCCGCCCGTCGGCCGGGGAGTCCTCCACGGGCCGCCCGGAGCCCCCGGCCTGCGGGCCCGGGCCCGACGCCGGCTGCACTCCGGTCGGCACCCAGCCGCCGGCCACCCGGCCGGGGCCGGGGACGGGGCCGGCAGGGTGGCCGGGCCGTGGCGGCGGTGGGGCCAGCCGGTAGGCCAGCTCCTCCGCGGCCACGGCGAGGCTCGGGTAGGCGTCGGGCGCCGCGGTGCCGATCGGACGCGGTCGGGCCCCATCCCGCCGGCCCGCCGCCCCACCGACCGGGAGCTGCGCCGACGGTGCGGGAGGCTCGGCGAGGGGGGTGGCGCCCGGCGCCCGGGGTGCCGCCTGCGCCCCCGCGGCCCCGGCGGCACCCCGGGCCGCCGACCAGCGGTCCACCGGCGAGACCCGGGGCAGCAGCACGGTGCCGGGGTTACAGTCGCCCGAGATCACCCGACCCGGCCCGTCGACCGGGCTGACCAGCAGGAAGGCGGTGGTCGGCAGGGTCTGCACGGTGGTGGGCTCAATGAGGAACTCATACACCCGCTGGGTGGTGCTGCCGTCGTTCGTCGAGTCGCTGACCGAGGTGTTCGTCGTGCGCTGCCAGGTCTGCGAGCGTGACGTCGTCACGGATTCCTGCCAGCCGGTGTTCGTGGAGGTGTTCTGCAGCCAGGGCAGCAGGCGGGTGCGGTCGTAGGTCCGACTCGACCCGCCGCTGGTGCCGGTGGTGTCGGAGGTGCCGTCGGAGTAGCCGACGCTGTCGCTGTCGCCCGTCGTGAAGCTCCGCCCGACCTGCGTGGTCACCTGGGACATGACGAACCTGTGACCGCGGCCGATGAACTCCGCCGCGGTTGTCGCGTCCTTGCCGTTGCCGAGCCGCATGATGATCGTCGATCCGCCCTGGCTGCCCAGGACCCGCTCGGCGTCGTCGGCGAGCCGTTCGAAGAGCAGCACGAGGCGTACCCCGGCGATCTCGGCGTGCCGGGCGAGGCCGCCCAGCACGGGTCGGCCGAGATGGTCCGCTCCGGCGACGACCAGCATGTCCCGCCCGGCGGCGGGGGCGAGCTCGCGGCGACGAAGCTGGTGGAGGACCGCCTGGATGACCAGCCGGTCGGCGAGCTCCTTGTGATGCGTCGACGACGTGCGGCTGGAGGTCGCCATCACCCGCAGCCCCTGGACGGGCCACCATGTCGCCAGCCGCCGCAGGCCGCCGGCGCCCGGCCCGCCGGCGATCGCCGCCCGTTGCGCGGCCACGGCCGAGGCGTCCGGCGGGCAGAGGGCCTCCAGCGAGGAACGCAGGTAACGCAGCTCGTCGGGGATCCGCTCGCCGCGGCCGAAGGCGTTCATCCGGCCGACGAGCGCACCGGCCTCGGCCGTCGACAACGCCGCGGCCGCCGTGCCGTCGTCGAGACCCTCCAGCACGCGCAGGCCCTCGGCGAGCCGGCGGAAGGTCAGCCGCTCGCCGAGGACCTGACCGACCGTGCTCACCAGGTCGGCGTGCAGCGCCCGGCGGTGATGGTCCTGATCGCCCTCGCGGGTCGGGCCGAAGGCGTCCGCCACGAGCTCGCCGGTCTCCCGCGGGCCGAGCCCGTCGAGCAGCGCGACCTCGTCGAGCTGGCGGGGCAGGTCCCAGGACTCGACGGGCCAGCGGGCCTGCCCGGCCAGCCGCGCCAACCCGCCGCCGACCGTCCGCTCGCTCAGGTCCACCAGCAGGATGCCGGTGCCGCCGGTGAGCACCGAGCAGCCGGCGGTGGCCAACAGGCTGGCCCAGCCGTTGCCGTCGCCGCCGAAGACGTCGACCCGCGGGGTCGCGGCCGGCGTCACGATGGGGAAGAAGCTGCTGGCGGCCTCCCGGCGCCGCTCGTCGGCCCGGATGTGCGCGTCGATCTCGGCCCGCCAGGACACCACCGCCTGCTCGTGGGCGGCGCGGGCGGTCGCCGTCGCCGTCGCCGTCCGGCGCCGGGCGCGCACCAGCCGCCGGTGGCGCACCAGCGGGGGCAGGCCGGCGAGCAGCGCGAGGACCAACCCGGCCGGCACGAAGAACAGCCCGCCCTCGGACGCCAGCAGCACCCCGAAGACGACGAAGGCCGCGGGTACCGGCAGCCGTTTCCACAGCGACCGCAGCGACCGGTCCCGCCGGGCGGCCAGCTCGGTCAGGTCGGGCAGCGCCGGTGGCGTCCAGACGGGGCGTTCGTCGGCGAGCGGGCTCGGCGTCGGCGGGCCGCCGTCGACGAACTCCCACCCCCAGCGTTCCCGAGGGACGAACAGTCCCTGGATGAGCTGGGCCTCCGCCGCCGTCAGGGCTGCGCCTCCCATCGTGACCCCCGCCAGTCGCGTCACGGCAGGACCTGGCCCGCCAGCCTGTGCATCGCCCGGCCCACCGCGCCGCCGTTGCTGGCGAGCACGCCCCGTGGCGAGACCAAATCCCTCCGTCTCCAGTATGGCGTCGAGTGTCCGTTCTGTCGCGTTCTGACGCCCGCGACCGCGGCCGCCGTTCCGTCACCCTGTTCGACGTGGCCGGGAGCCAACGCCACCAGCGTGCCGGTCCCGGCGGGGAACTTCCCCGACTCCTCACCGGGCAACGCTCTCACCGGCCGGCCGCGGCCGACTCCGGCGCCTCGGGTCCGGCCAGCGGGCCGCCCGTGCCCGTCTCGACGAGGTTGGCGATCTGGTCGACCAGGTCCGCCAGGCCAGGCCCGGTGCAGGCGTGCTCCAGCGCGATCCCGACGGCCCCGGCAGCCGTCCCGCCGGCGAGCTCCCGCACCGCGTCGACCAGCCCGCTCGCCGTCACGTCGCCGACGCTGACCTGGTCCTCGCCGCCCGTGTAGATCGGGCTGGCGCGCAGCCAGGCGAGCTGCTCGCCGATCGTGCCGCCGGCGACGGCCAGGCCGCGGTCGTGCCAGGACGAGGTGAGCGGGTGGGGGCCCGCGTCCGGACCCTGCCGGCGCACGGCCTCGCCGAGCGCCAGCCGGACGTCCTGCCAGCGGTAGACGCCCGCGGTGAACCGCCGGGAGTCCACCGGCGCGTCGGCGGGCGGCCCGACCAGCAACCGGCGCAGCGTGGCGCGCAGCGCGGCGGCGAAGTCGTCCGGATCGACGGACGGGCGCAGCAGCCGGGCTCGGGCGTCGGTGGCCCGGTCGGTGGCGTGCGCGAGCAGGCAGTCGAGCCGCCGCGGCGGCTGCGCGGCCAGCATCGCGCGCAGCGCTGGCGAGGGGGCGAACGGCGCGAGGCCCAGCACGTGGGCGAAGCCCATCACCTGGTGGGCCGCGACCGCCTCGACCCAGAGCACCAGCCGGGCGTCGTGGGCGGCCAGCGCCGCCGTCTCGGTCTCCTCCAGGGTGCAGGCCCGCCCGAGGGCGCACGCCGCGCCGCAGTGCAGGCTGCGCCGGCCGGCCAGCGGAACCCGGTCGTAGCGGGCGAGATGCGGGGACTCCCGTGCGTCACCGGCGACCATCCGGGCCAGCACCGGACGGTCCATGCCGTCCACGCTGACGGCGGCCACCCCGGCGGGCAGCGCCACGACGGCCTCGGACTGCTCCGGGCGCAGGTTCATCGTGGCGCCGACGGCCTCCCGGTCGTCAGCGGCCGGCAGGCGATGCATCACCTTCAGCGCGGTGTTCTTGATGACGTCGGGCAGGATCTTCGCCGGGATCTGCTCCACGACGACGAGGCCCTCGCCGTAGGCGCGGATCTCGGCGAGCAGGGAGGCGAACAGCTCCACCGCGGCCGCGGCCGGCCCGTCGGTGACGTTCTTGAGCAGCCGGTGCGCCTCCTCGACGACGAGGACGTGCCGTAGCCCGCCGGCGCCGGCGGCCCCGAACCGGACCCGCAGGTGCTCCACGATGCGGATGAGAACCGCCCCGAGCAGGAACGCCTTGTCCTGGTCGCTGGTGATGTCCTCGAGCTCGATGACGACGTTGCGGGTCAGCAGGGCGCCGATGTCGATGGGATGGCCACCCTCGAAGAACCGTCCCGGGCTGCCCTCCCGCAGGCTGCCGATGCGCACGTCGACGAACCCGCGGACGTCGGCGGTGACCTCCGCCCCGTAGCCGATGTTCTCCACCACCCTGGCGGCGGTTCGCTGCAGGTCGCCGAGGGTCGGGTAGCGCCGCCGCGCCTCGACCGGCGCGTCCGCGTCCGGCCCGCGGACGCGGAACCGCGGCCGGTGCGGCGGCTCGGGCCGGTCGAGCACCAGGTTCCAGCCCAGATCCCGGTAGCAGACGGTGAGTGCCCGGGCCAGGACCTGGGGGAACGGCTCATGCGCCTCGAACGCGGCGAGGAACAGCGCGCGGACCAGGTCGAGGTGGCTCTGCAAGGGGAAGCCGGCCTCCGGCTCCAACGGGTTCAGTGACGCCGGCGCCGCGTCAAGCCGGCCAGGCCGGATGACAAGCACCTCACCGGGCCGCACGGCATCCCCGACGCTCCCCGCGCCGAGCCCGCCCGCGCCGAGCCCGCCCGCGCAGTCGGCTCCCGCGTCCCCGCCCTCCGGCGGTCCGGTGAGCGGTCCGGTGAGGTCGGCCAGCCGACCCGCCATCCGCGCGTACTCCGCCTTCGCCGGCTCCAGCACCAGCCACGGCACCGGCGCCGGGGCGCGCGCCAGCGACTCCAGCAGCGACCGCACGGTCTGCGACTTCCCGGAGCCGGTGGCGCCGCAGACGAACGCATGTCGGTTGAGCGTGGACCGGGGGACGGCGAGCGTGCCGGCCGGCGACCAGCCGGCGTCGANGACGTCGCCGAGCCGCACCGCCCCGGGGGCGCCGCGGGGATCCGCGGGCCCGTTGCCGTCCGGGCCCTCCGGCGTCACGTCGAACGTGTGCGGGGTGATGAGCGTGATGCCAGGAAGTTCCCGGCCGGGCGGGCGGGCCAGCGCCGCGAGCAGCTCGGCGCCGGCCCGGAACGGGCTGCGCTCCGCCCCGTCCGCGGGATCCGCCGGCCGCGGCGCCCGGACACCGGCGAACGACGTCGCGGGGCCCAACGGGCGCAGCGTGTAGGGCAGCTCGTCGAGATCGCTGGAGCTGCACAGCAGCGCCGCCAGAGAGAACGCGCCGGCCCTGCTGGCCCCGCCGACGAGGATCTCGACGTCCCACATCCCGCTGGCCGCGGCGCGGCCAAGCTCCCGGTGGCGGCGCTCGGCCCGTTCCAGGTCGAGCCGGGCGTCCTGGTCGTGCTCGCGCAGGCGCAGCGCGGGGATGCTGCGGGCGAGGGCGTCGCGTTCCTCGGTGAGGCGACGCGGCGCAACCGGCCAGGCCAGCACCAGCCAAGCGAACGGGCCGACGAGGTGGGCGGCGTAGTCGTCGAACGAGCCGCGCCGCGCGCCGGCCGGGGGTTGGTTGCCGCCCTCCCCGCCTGGTCCGGGCGCCCACAGCGCGTCCGGGGCGCCACCGCAGCGCAGCCAGTACGGGAAACGGGCGAGGTCGTCGAGGACGGCGCCGGGCGCCAGCGCGACGGCCGTCGATCCGGGCGGGTAGAGCAGCGGGGCCGGTCCGGCCGCCCGCGGCGCCGACGCGGGCCGGGGCCGGNCGGGGCGGGGCGGCCCGGGAAAGGGCGGGAGCGCCGGCAGCCCTCCGCCCTCGGAATCCGGCCACCCGCCGCCCGGTGGCGGGGACGTCGGGCCCGGTGGGATGGTCGGGGGCGGCGGGGCGGCCGCGGCCTCGGCCTCGGCCGCAGGGATGGTGCCCGGGGGGAAGTAGGGCCGGCCGCCGGCGAGGAAGCGGATGTGGGACTCGCCCGGCCCGCGCAGCCAGGCGACAGCGACGCCCGGCGCGGCCGGGCCGGCGTCGAGCGAGGTCAGCTCGGCGTGCGCACCCACGAGCGCGGCGAACAGCGCGGGCGGGACGGGGTCGGGACGGTCGGTCCCCTCCGGGCGCCGCGGGGTGGCCAGGATGCGGTGGAACTGGAAGCCGTCGAGCACGGTCGTCGGGCCTGATTCGGTGGGGGCCCGAGCGGTGACGGGCCGGGTCGGTGGCGGCCGATTGCGGTGCGGTGAGCGCACTGCGGTGCGGTGTGCGCATGCGGTGCGGTGTGCACGCTTTGTCGCCGCAGATTGACCAGAACGTACCGCAATCGACTCCATGCATCTCGCGCCGTGGGTGCCGGCGACAGGCGTAACCCGGTCGGGCGTGATCCCACCCTCGTCGCGGCCGCGGGGGCGCTGGATGGGCCGGGGTCGGCAGCCGACCGTGCGTTCGTCCTCGCCGGACCTCGCCTGGTTCCGTGCCGACGGCGGGCCGCCGAGCAATCGATCCGCAGCGGCAATCTGTCACCCTCCGCACGGCAAAAAATCCTGATCGTGCTGATCGGCGGGTCTTTCCGGTGCTCTGCGGGCGTTCCGGGCAGGTTCGGAACCGCCCTGTGGGGGAGGTGATGAGGAGTGCGCCGCGGACGATGATGATCCGCCCGGGGAGGCATTCCTCAATGTCACCCAGCGTTCGGATGCTGTGACCGCATGGCACGGGCATCGCGCTGGGGTATCCCACCGAAGAGCGGGAGGCGATCCGTATCGTCGTGACCGGTGCGCCGTGGTCGCACCCCGGTGGCGCGGGCGCGGTCGCCGCCGGGAGCGTCGGCCCTCGACAGCGCGACGCCGCCCCGCCCGCGGCGTCGTCCCGGAGGCCGCAGACATGGCCGATCACCGCAACAGACCTCGCCGCGCGGGCGCCGCGCGGGGCCGGTCGGTCGCCGTCGGTGTCGCGGCTGCCGGCGTGACTCTGGTCGTGGGCGCCGCGAGCGCCGTCCACTTCAGCGGTCCCGGCTCGGAGCGGGACCCGAGGCCGTCGGCATCGGTCGGCGCAGCCTCGGCCGGGTCGGCCCCATCGGCGGCGGGCGCGGAGCGGGTGCGGCCGAACCGGGTCGTGGGCGCGGACGGCACGGCCGGGGCCTCGGGCGCTGTGCCTGGCATCGGGGCGGTGATGTCGGCGAAGATTCCCCGGGACGCCCTCCAGGTGATCGTCGCGAGCGGCGCCGACCGGGATACGAACACCAACAACGTGACGCTGTGGCAGCGCGCGAACCCGGACGCCCCCTGGGAGCCGTTCGGTGCCCCGCTGACCGGGCGCAACGGCGCCAACGGGTGGACCTTCACCCACCACGAGGGCGACCTGCGCAGCCCCATCGGGGTGTTCAGCCTGACGGCGGCCGGCGGCCGGTTGCCGGATCCGGGTACCGGCATGCCCTACGAGTACCGGCCGGCGTTCTACCGGACGGCGGCGCCGCAGGGGCAGCCGATGGCCGACGCGTTCAACTACGTCGTCGCCATCGACTACAACCGGCTGCCCGGGCGTCCCCCGTCGGACCCGACCCGGCCGCTGGGCGACCAGGTCGGCGGCGACATCTGGCTGCACGTCGACCACAGGTCGCCGACCCGGGGCTGCGTCGCCGTCGAGCAGGACGCGCTGACGTCCATCCTGCGCTGGCTGAAGCCCACCGCCCATCCCATGATCGTCATGGGTGACGTGGGTGATCTCGGCGCCGACATCTGACCCGCCCGAGCCACCGACCCGCCCGAGCCGCCGACCTGAAGGCCGGCCGAGCTCAGCCGGCCTTCGGGGCGTGCTGCTCCGCGTGGCCGCCGAACTGCTTGCGCATCGCGGAGAGCAGCTTGTCCGCGAACAGGCTCTCGCCACGGGAGCTGAACCGCTCGTACAGGGAGGCGGTCAGCACGTGCGCGGGCACGCCCTCCTCCACCGCGGCGAGCACCGTCCAGCGGCCCTCACCCGAGTCGGAGACCCGGCCGCTGAACTCGGCGAGTTCGGGGTCCTCCTGCAGGGCGGCGGCGGTGAGGTCGAGCAGCCAGGAGCNGACGACGCTGCCCCGCCGCCAGACCTCCGCGATCGCGGCGGTGTCGAAGTCGTACTGGTAGAACTGCGGGTCGCCCAGCGGGGCCGTCTCGGCGTTGTGCTCCAGGGCCTCCCGGCCGATGTTCGCCTTGTCGAGGATGGCGAGACCCTCGGCGAACGCGGCCATCATCCCGTACTCGATGCCGTTGTGGACCATCTTGACGAAGTGCCCGGCGCCGTTCGGCCCGCAGTACAGGTAGCCCTTCTCGGCCTGCACCGGCTCGCCGTCGCGGCCGGGGGTGCGGGGGATGGCGCCGACGCCGGGGGCGATCGTCTCGAACAACGGCTCCAGCCGGGCCACGGCCTCCGGCTCGCCGCCGATCATCAGGCAGTANCCGCGTTCCAGGCCGAACACGCCGCCANAGGTGCCGACGTCGACGTAGTGGATGCCCTTGGTGGCAAGCTCCTTCGCCTTGTGGATGTCGTCGCGGTAGTACGAGTTGCCGCCGTCGATGATGACGTCGTCCGGTGCGAAGTGCTCGGCGACCGCGTCGACGGTCTGCCCGGTCAGCCCGGCCGGCACCATGATCCAGGCGGTCCGCGGGGGACGCAGCGCCGCGGCGAACTCGGCGAGCGTGCCCGCCCCCGTGGCGCCCTCGGCCTCCAGGGCCTTGATGGCCTCGGCGTTCACGTCGTAGACCACGCACTCGTGGCCGTCGCGGATCAGCCGGCGAACCAGGTTGGCGCCCATCCGGCCGAGGCCCACCATCCCGAGCTGCATCTTGTCTCCCCGCTCGTTTCGTCACGGCGGCCCGGTGCGGGCGGCTACGCGCGCACCGGGCCCTGCTTCGCGCTACGACGCCATTGTTCCCTTGACACCCCGCGTCTCCCGGTCACGGGCGGCGCGCCGTCCGTTCGGGCCGGGTGCTTCTCGTCACCGTTCCCGCGCGNACGGTACGACCGGGCCGTCCCCCGCCATGCTGCCGGCGGCAGATGACGGTTCGGGGTCGAGAAAGCAGCGGATCCCTTACCACCGCCCGGCCAGCCCCCCGGCTGCGGTGATCTGGCGGCGACGGTGGGGAGGCACGGGCATGGCCCCGGACACACAGGCGGACACACGGGCACAGGGCGCCCGGGCACAGGGCGCGCAGGTGGATGTGATCGTGATCGGCGCGGGCCCCGCCGGAGAGAACGTCGCCGGCCGGTGCGCCGACGCGGGGCTCGCCGTGACGATCGTCGAACGGGAGCTCGTCGGCGGCGAGTGCAGCTACTGGGGCTGCATCCCGAGCAAGACCCTCATCCGGCCGGGGGAGGTGCTCGCCGCGGCGCGCCGAGTGCCCGGCGCCGCGGCGGCGGTCACCGGCGCGCTGGACCCCGCGGCGGTGTTCACGCGCCGCGACCGGCTGGTCGGCGGCTTCTCGGACGACTCCCAGGTGCCGTGGCTGACCGACAAGGGCGTGACGCTCGTTCGTGGAACCGGCCGGCTGACCGGCCGGCCCCGCCACGTCGAGGTCACCGCCGCCGACGGCGACCGCCGGGTGCTGATCGCGTCGCGGGCGGTGGTCGTGGCCACCGGCAGCCGGGCGACGGTCCCGCCGATCCCGGGTCTCGCCGAGGCCGACCCCTGGGACAACCGTTCCGCGACCGCCGCCCGCTCGGTGCCGCGCCGCCTCGTGGTACTCGGCGGCGGCGCCGTCGGCGCGGAGCTCGCCCAGGCGTTCCGCCGGCTCGGCAGCGCCGAGGTCACGCTCGTCGAGGGCTCGCCGCGGCTGCTCGCCCGGGAGGAGGAGTTCGCCGGGGAGCAGGTACGCGCGGCGTTCGAGGCGGACGGCATCACGGTGCGCCTCGGCACCCGGGCCGTCGAGGTGCGTCGCAGCCGCCCCGACTCCGCGACCCCGCGCGGCCCGGTGACCGTCACCCTCGCCGACGCGGCGGGGCCGGACGCCAGGGGCGACGACGCCAGGGGCGACGACGCCGGGGGCGAGGCCGTCGTGGCGGACGAGATCCTGGTGGCGGTCGGACGCACCCCGGCGACCGGCGACCTGGGCCTGGCCGCCGTCGGGCTGCCGCCCGGGAAGTTCATCGAGGTCGACGACCGTCTCCTGGCGGTCGGGGTGGACGGCGGCTGGCTGTACGCGGTCGGCGACGTCTGCGGCCGCGCCCTGCTCACCCACATGGGCAAGTACCAGGCGCGGATCGTCGCCGACGTCATCACCGGCCGCCGGGACGCCGCGGGCGAGCCTGCCCGTGACGTGGCGGACGGCCTCGCCATCCCACGGGTGACCTTCACCGATCCCCAGGTCAGTGCGGTCGGGCTGACCGAGCGGGCCGCGCGGGAGGCGGGCCTGGCGGTCCGGGCGGTCAGCGTCGCGACCGGTGGGGTGGCCGGGGCGTCGGTGCGCGGCGAAGGGATCACCGGCACTTCGAAGATCGTCGTCGACGAGTCCCGGCGGGTCCTGGTGGGCGCGACGTTCACCGGCCCGGACACCCAGGAGATGGTCCACGCGGCGACGATCGCGATCGTCGCCGCGGTGCCCGTCGAGCGGCTGTGGCACGCGGTGCCCTCGTTTCCGACGGTGAGCGAGGTGTGGCTCCGCCTGCTGGAGGAATACGGCCTGTAATCCCGTCTTTCGCCCGGCCTTCATTCTCGGCAAAGGGCGGAACCACGGGCGTCAACTGAACACCGAAACACCGCCCGGGCCGATGAGCAGGCCGACGACGATGAGCACGATGCCGTAGATGAGACCCCCGCGGACGATCGTGACAACCCCCGCGATGACGAAGATCGCCGCGATGATCCAGAGAATGGTGTCCATGGAGGCGTCGTTCCTCGCGCCGGCCTACTAAAACCCGTTCAGCCGGCGGCCGGGGCGGGGGTGCGGCGTTCGGCCCGACCCAGGCGCACGTCGGGCGCGCCGAGTCGGGCCGCGTCCGCGGTGGCGTCGTCGGCCTGCCGCTGCGAGGCCCGTTCGGCCTGCACCCGGGCCAGGTAGTGCTCGACCTCGCGGTCGCGGGCGGTGGCGTCCCAGCCGAGCGTGGGGGCGATGAGCTCGGCGACGTGGCGGGCCGCCTCCACCCCGCGGTCGGGGGTCTCGATCGAGATGCGGGTCCGCCGGGTCAGCACGTCCTCCAGGTGCAGCGCCCCCTCGTGGGTGACCGCGTACACCGCCTCGGCGGCCAGGTAGGTCGACGCCCCGGGCAGCGGCCGGGANAGCTCCGCGCGGGACGCGGCGAGCTCCAGCACCTCCTCCGCGAGGGTGCCGTAGCGGTGCAGCAGGTGTTCGATCCACCCGACGTGCAGCCCGGCGCGCCGGGCGAGGCTCTCCCGGGCGTTCCACAGGGCGGGGAAGCCGTCGGCCCCGAGCAGCGGGATCTTCTCCGTGCACGACGCCGGCACCGCCCGGTTCATCCCGCTCACCGCCGCGTCGACCGCGTCGGCGGCCATCACCCGGTAGGTCGTGTACTTGCCGCCGGCGACCATCGTCAGGCCCGGCACGGGGGTGACGACGGCGTGCTCGCGGGAGAGCTGCGAGGTGTCCTCGGACTCGCCGGCCAGNAGCGGCCGCAGGCCCGCGTACACGCCGATGATGTCGTCCGCGGTCAGCGGGGTGCGCAGCACCCGGTTGACGGTGGTGAGCAGGTAGTCGATGTCGGCGCTGCTCGCCGCCGGGTGGGCGAGATCGAGGTTCCAGTCGGTGTCGGTGGTGCCGATGATCCAGTGGCTGCCCCAGGGGATGACGAACAGCACGCTCTTCTCGGTGCGCAGGATCAGCCCCGTCTCGCCGTGGATGCGGTCGCGGGGGACGACGATGTGCACCCCCTTCGACGCCCGGACCGACAGCCGCCCCCGCCCGCCCACCATCGACTGGATCTCGTCGGTCCACACCCCGGCGGCGTTGATGGTCTGCCGGGCGCGCAGCGCGATCTCGTCGCCGGACTCCAGGTCGAGCACCGTGACGCCGGCGACCCGGTCGCCCTCCCGGAGCAGGCCGGTGACCCGTGCGCTGGTCGCGAGGAGCGCCCCGTAGCGCACCGCGGTCCGCGCCACGAACAGGGTGTGCCGGGCGTCGTCGACCTGGCCGTCCCAGTACTGGATGGCGCCGACGAGGGCGTCGGAGCGCAGGGACGGAAAGACCCGCAGCGCCGCCTTGCGGCTCAGATGCCGGTGGTGGGGCATGGTCCCGTCGCCGCCCGGCGCGATGCGGGCCAGGCCCTGGCCGAGGGTGTCGTACAGCAGCACGCCGCTGCCGATGTAGGCGCGTTCCCAGCCGTGGTGGGTCAGCGGCAGCAGGAACGGGACGCTGTGGACGAGGTGCGGGGCGAGGGTGTCCAGCATGAGGGATCGTTCCCGCAGGGCCTCGCGGACCAGCGGGGCGTTGAGCTGTTCGAGGTAGCGAAGCCCTCCGTGGATCAGCTTGCTGGAGCGGCTGGAGGTGCCGGCGGCGAGGTCGCGGGCCTCGACGAGGGCCACCGACAGTCCGCGGGTGGCGGCGTCCAGCGCGACTCCCGCGCCGGTCACCCCACCGCCGATCACGGCGACGTCCATCATCTCGGTGCGCATCCTGCGCAGCGCCTCGGCGCGGCGGGCAGGATCGAGGCCCGCGGTCGGCGCTGCGTGCCTGGTCGGCGTCATGGGCGGCTGTCCTCCTTCGGGCGGGCGGGTCCCGGTTCAGGTGGGCGGGTCCGGGTTCAGGTGGGCGGGTCCGGGCGGTGCCGCGGCGACCGCATCCCCATCGTGCCGGCTGGCGGTGACCGGCGCCTGTGCGCGGGTGAACGGCGGGCGTCCGGCGGGGGGCGCCGAGGCGTCGCCGGGGTCGGCGGGGTCGGCGACCGGCACACCACGCGGTTATCGAGTACTACGGTCTGGACTGAGCCCGGCTCCCGTGGCGGGCACACGCCGACAAGATGGGTTAGACCACGTGGATCTGAGCTATCCCCCGGAGGCGGAGGAGTTCCGCGCCGAGCTGCGCGCCTGGCTGACCGCGAACATCCCCGCCGCCTGGACCGAACCCGGCTTCTGGGCCACCGTCGGCGAGGACGAGGCGTTCGACCTGCGCCGGGACTGGGAGCGGCGCAAGGCGCTGGCCGGGTTCGCCGGGATCGACTGGCCGGTCGAGTACGGCGGGCGCGGCGGCACCCCCGCGATGCGGGCGATCCACGACTCCGAGCTGGTGCGCGCCCGCGCCCCCCGTTCGGTGAACAGCCTCGGCCTGGTCTTCCTCGCCCCGACCGTCATGGCGGTGGGCACCCCGGAGCAGAAGGCCGACATCATCGGGCCGATGCTGCGCAACGAGGTCATCTGGTGTCAGGGCTTCTCGGAGCCGGACGCGGGGTCCGACCTCGCCGCCCTGCGCACCCGCGGGGTGCTCGACGGTGACGAGTTCGTCGTCAACGGCCAGAAGGTGTGGACGACGTTCGCCGGCCGTGGCGACCGGATCTTCACGATGGTNCGCACGGAGCCCGGCAGCAGNCGTCATCGCGGCCTGTCGCTGCTGCTCATCGACATGCACGCCCCCGGGGTCGAGGTGCGTCCGATCCGTCAGATGAGCGGGGTCAGCGAGTTCGGCGAGGTCTTCCTCACCGACGTGCGGGTGCCGGCGTCGCAGTGCCTGGGCGGGATCGGCAACGGCTGGGCGACCGCGATGCTGCTGCTGTCGTTCGAGCGCGGCGCGGCCGGGATCAGCCAGTACACCGCCTATCGGCAGGCCTACGACGAGATCGTGCGGGTGGCGCGGGCGCTGGGCCGTGNCGGCGACCCGGTGCTGCGCCAGGAGCTCGCCCGGCGCCGGGTCGAGCTGGAGTGCCTGCACTACCAGGCGATGCACGTGCTCACCGAGGTCGAGCAGGGCCGCGATCTGGGAGCGTCGTCGTCGGTGACGAAGCTGCAGTGGTCGCAGGCCTACCAGGGCCTGTTCGAGACGTTCGACGAGTTGCTCGGCGCCGACGTCGCCCTGCTGCGGCCCACCGCGGACCTCGACCTGACCGCGCTGCGCCAGGAGAGCTTCTGGACCCGCTCGGTCACGATCTGGGGAGGATCGTCGCAGGTACAGCGCACGATCGTCGCCGAACGCGTGCTGGGCCTGCCCCGAGGGTCGTAGGCTGCCCGCCCCGCCCTCGCCCGCCCCGCCCTCGCCCGCCCCGCCCTCGCCCGCCCCGCCCTCGCCCGCCCCGCCCGGCCCTCAGGAGAACCGCGCCTGTGTACTTCGCCCTCACCGACGAGCAGCGTGCCCTCGCCGAGACCGTCCGCGCCTTCCTGGCTGACCGCTTCGACCTTCGGGCGGTGCGGGCGGTCGTCGACGACGAGCGGGGCGACGGCCATCCCGCCGACCTGTGGCGCGCGATCGGGGAGCAGGGCTGGCTGTCGGTGTGCGTGCCGCCGGAGCACGGCGGCCTCGGTCTCGGCCTCCTCGACGCCCAGGTGATCGCGCGGGAGTTCGGCGCCGGGGTGGTCCCCGGACCGTGGGCGACGACCGTGCTGGCCGGGGCGGCCGTCCGGCGGGTCGGCTCGCCCGAGCAGGCCGCGGCCGTGCTCGGGCCGCTCGGCGCGGGCGAGCTCGTCGCCACCGTGGCGCTGCGTGGCCCGGGTGGGCGCTTCGGCCGCAGCGGGATCGCCGTGCGCGCCGACGCCGCGGGCCGGCTCGACGGCGCCGCCTCCGGCGTCGAGTACGCCCACGTGGCCGACGTCATCGTGGTCGCGGCCACCGAGCCGGTCGCGGCCACCGAGCCGGCCACCGAGCCGGCCACCGAGCCGGCCACCGAGCCGGTCGCGGTGCCGACGGGTGGCGGTTCCGGCCGTGGCGATGGCGGCGTGGGTCTGTACCTGCTGGAACGCGGGGGCGACGGCGTGCGGATCGAACGGCAGGCGAGCATCGACGGCACCACCCGGCTCGCCGCGTTGACGTTGACCGGGGCGCCGGCCGTCCGCCTGCCGGGCTCGGACGCCGCGGCGCTGGCGGACCTGCTGCGCCGCGGCGCGGTGCTGGCCGCCGCGGACCTCGCCGGCGTCGCCCGGGCGGCGCTGACCCGCACCGTCGCCTACGACACCGAGCGGGTCCAGTTCGGCCGGCCGGTCGGGTCGTTCCAGGCGCTGGCCCACCATCTCGCCGACCTGCACGTCGCCGTGACCATGGCCGAGCATGCCGTGCTGTACGCGGCGCACGCCCTCGACGAGGGCCGGCCGGACGCCGACCTCGCCGTCGCCGTGGCGAAGAGCAAGGCGAACCAGGCCGCCGGCGACNCCACCGCCGCGATGGTCCAGTACCACGGCGGGATCGGCTATACCTGGGAGCACGACACCCATTTCTTCTACAAGCGCGCGAAACGCCTCGTCGCCGCCTTCGGCGACAGCCGCCAGCACCTGGAACACCTCGCCCGGCTCACCGTCGACACCGTGGGGTGAGCGGTGCTTCTCCCATCGGGCGTCTCGCGAAGGCCGGGATCCGCGAAGGCCGGGGCCGCGGAAGCCAGGGCGGCGGAAGCCGGGAATAGCGAAATTCCGATTGCGGGCCGCCCCGCGACCCCCGATACCACGCGCGGGATACCTGCCCCTTGGGCAGGGGGCGACGGCCTTATCGTCCACACTTGTGCGACATGAACGGACGCTCGGTGCAGGCGCTGTCCACAGTGATGCTTCGCTGCACCGCCCGGCTGCGGCTCGCCCAGGTGGGCTACCTGCTGGTCTTCGTCGCCGCCTGGGCCGGCTGGTACCGCGCGCACCCGGCGGCGCTGGCCGGCCCGGTCGTCGTACTGGCGTGGGGTGTGCTGTTCGTCGTGCACCTGCGCCGTCGCCCGCGCCGGGCCATGGCGGTCGCCGACGTGGCCTTGGCGGCCCTTGTCGCGCTGGCCACGGGCTGGCTGACGCCTGACGCGTCGCGGGGCGACCCCGCCTCGTTTGCCTTCGTCGGCCTGCTCACCGCCGTGGTGGCGGCGGCGTTCGCCCTGCCGGCCCGGAAGTTCGCCGTGGCCACGGCGGTGCTGGCGGTCGCCCAGCTCGCCGGCGCCGCCCACCATCGGCCCCAGGTGTTCGCCGCGACGGCGATCCTCCTCGTTGTCGGCGCCCTGCTGCATCACGCCGCCGGGCGGCTGCGTCGGGTCGCGGTCGAGGCCGACCGGCAGCACCGCGACGTGACCGCCCGGCGGCGCCGNCAGCTCGTCGCCGAGGGGCGCGAGCAGGACTCCCGTGAGCAGGAGCGGCTCCTGCACGACACGATCCTCAACACGCTCACCGGCCTGGGCATGAGCGAGGACCAGCCGGCCGCCGACCTGCGCCGGCAGTGCGCGGACAGCGTGCGCGTGGTCGAGGAGCACCTGGCCAGCCGGCCGGACGCGGGTCCCACCCTCAGTGAACGCATCAACCAGGCCGTCGGCAGCGCGCGCGGCGCCGGTCTACGGGTCGTGCTGGAGGCCGACGCGCCGGGAGACGGGCCGGAGCCGGCGGGCGAGTGGGTGCCCGACGAGGTCGGCGCCGCCATCGCCGCCGCGATGGGCGAGGCGTTGCGCAACGTCCGATCCCACGCCGGCACCGGCGACGCCCGGGTCCTCGCCCAGGTCGGCCCCGGCCGGCTGGAGGTGTCCGTCATCGACCGGGGACGCGGGTTCCGGACGGCGGAGCTGGCCGCGGACAGCCGCCGTCTCGGGTTGCGGCACTCGGTCTCCGCCCGGATGGCGGCCGTGGGTGGCTCCGCCGACATCTGGTCCGAACCCGGGCAGGGCACCCGGATCACGCTGCGGTGGGAGCTGCCGCAGCCGGTCGCCGCGGAAACGGCGTGCGCCGACCGGCTGGAGGAGCAGTTCGCCGCGGCGGCGCGCCGGGCGTTCGCCCTCGCGGTGGTCGTGGGCTGGCTCGCCGCGCTCATCCCGGTCATCGTGCACCGGGACCAGGCCCGGTCGATGCCGGCCGGCGTGGCGATCTGGCTGACGACGGCCGTGGTCATCGGGCTGACGGCCCGGGTCGTCGCCCGCCGGCCGCTGGTCCGCCGCGAGTCGGCCGCCGTGCTGCTGGTGGCCGTCGCCTCGGCGGTCGCCGGCGCGGTCAACACGGTGGAACCTCCCGGTGAACTGGTCGTGAGCTGGGGCACCACCATGATCAACCCGCTGCTCGTGGCGCTGGCGGTGCTGTCCCGGCCGCCGCGGGAGCGCTACGCTGCCGCCGGGTTCGCGACGGTGGCCATGGTCGGCATCGTCATCGGCCTCGGCCTCGGCTGCAGATACGACCCGCTGGTCCTCGCCAGGCTGGCCGCCGCGGTGTANGCGCAGTGGATCATGCAGGTGCTGGTCACCATGTTCGGGCCGGTCCTGCGGGCCAGCGCGCAGGAGCGGGCGCGGGCCGACGACCTGGAGGCCGACCTGACCAGCCGGCGGGTGCTGGACCGCACCGTCCGCCGGGACCGGCGTCGGCGGCTCGACGAGCTGGACGCGCGGTTCCTGCCGCTGCTGCGCGACATCGCCGCCGGTCGGATCGATCCAGGCCGGCCGGAGGTGCGTGCCCTGTGCATGGCGCGTGCCCGGGCGCTGCGTCGGGATCTCGGCGGTGCCGGCCTCGCTGCGCTGCGTGACCTGGCCGGTACGATCGAACAGGCCGAGGCGCGGGGCATCGCCGTCACCGTCCAGACGGACGGCGACCTGCTGATGCTGCCCGAGCCGGTGCGCCGGGAGTTCCTTGCCCGGGTCTCGGCGGTGCTGGCCGCCGTCCGGGAGGGGCCCGTGGTGCTCACCGGCTACCTCGGCACCGCGCAGGCGAGCGTCTACCTCACCTATCCGGCCCGCCGTGCCCCGGCCCCGCCTGTCCTGCCGGCCCCGCCTGTCCTGCCAGTGCAGGGAGCGGCAGCGGCTGACGCGCGGGTTGTCGGGCGGCTCGAAGGGCGGCGGGCCGGGGTGCCGGCGACGCCAGGACGACCCGTTCTCGCCGGGCCGACCCTGGCCGAGTTCGGCCGGGCGAGCGAGTTCGGCCCCGGCGGCTCGGGGCTGGTCCGCGCCGGCGGGACGATCGGCGAGGGCGTCGCCTGCATCGAGATGCACTGGTCCGCGACCATCGAGGCCGGCCCTGCCGATCCGGCCGGCCCCGCCAGTCCGGCCGGCCCCGCCGGCCCGGACGACCAGGCGACGGCTGCCTCCGAGCGGATCGGCTCTTCTGGCGGGTCCGGCCCAGTGGAGGGCCTCGGTGAACCCGGTGGGGAGACGGTCAGCGTGTCATCGCATGGTCGAACAGCCGGGTGGCGGCGGCGAGCGCCGCGCGCCGCTCGGCGGGAACGAGGCCGATCCGCGAACGGCGGTCCAGCAGGTCCGCCGGATCGAGCGCTCCCTCATGGCACACCGCGAACAGCAGCTCCGCCCCCGTGACCGGCACCCCATCGACGATCGGCGCGAGCAGTCCAGGGTCGTCGTCGGCGACCGCGAGCACCCGCGGCGCCTCCGTGCCGTACCGCTCAACCAGCCGGCGCGGTGCCGCGACCGCGGCGAGCACCGATCGCGGTGCGGCGCCGACGAGCCCGAGCCGCCGGGTCCGGCAGGGGCCGGCGGGCAGCTCGCCGGCTGTGATGGCCGCGTCCACGGCATCGGCGGCCATCCGCCGGTAGGTCGTGAGCTTCCCGCCGACGACGGTGACCAGACCGCCCGGATCGGTGCGGACGAGATGGCGCCGGGACAGGTCCGCGGTGCGCCCCGGGTGGGCGATGTCGGGTCGGGGAGAGCCGCCGGGTCGGGGGTGGTCGTCGGGTCGAGGGTGGTCGTCGGGCCGGGGGTGGTCGTCGAGAAGGGGGCGCAGCCCGGCGAACGCGCCGAGCAGGTCGGCGCGGTCCAGGGGCGCGGCGAGCACGGTCGACACGACGTCGACGAGCTCGGCGATCTCGCTGTCGTCGGGCTCGGGGACGTCGGTGATCCGATCGACCGGGACGTCGGTCAGTCCGACATAGACCCGGCCGTCACCCTGCGGGAGCACCAGCGCGAACCGGTTGTGCTCACCCGGCATCGGCACGGACAGCGCCCCGCGGGCTCCCGCCAGGGCGTCCGAGCGCAGTACCAGGTGCGTGCCGCGGCTTGGTCGCAGCCGGATGCCGGGCGTCAGGGCCGGGGCCCAGACGCCGGTGGCGTTCACGACAGTCCGGGCGCGCAGCCGGATCTCGTCCCCGGTGCGCTGGTCGCGGGCGGTCACCTCGAAGCCGCGGTGCCGGGCGGCCGCCGGTGCGCCGCCGCCCGCCGCGCCGGGCCCGTCGATGTGTTCGACCCGAAGGCGGGTGAGGATTCGGGCGCCGTGGCCGGCGGCGGTGCGGGCCAGGGCGACGACGAGCCGCGCGTCGTCGACGAGCTGGCCGTCCCAGTACACCAGGCCGCCGCGCAGCCCGGTCTCCCGCAGCGCGGGGGCGAGGCCGAGGGTCTCCACCGCCGTCAGCCGGCGCGGCCTCGGCAGCACGGTGTGCGGGGTGCCGGCAGCGCGGCGCAGCACATCGCCGATCCGCAGCCCGGTGTGCACCAGCGCGGCCGCCGAGCGGGACACCTGTGGTGTCAGCGGGGTCACGATCGGCAGTGCCCGGACGAGGTGGGGCGCGGTGTGCCGCATCAGGATGTCGCGCTCCACCGCGCTCTCCCATGCCACCGCGACGTCGCCGCCGGCGAGATAACGCAGCCCGCCGTGGACGAGCTTGGAGCTCCACCGGCTGGTGCCGAAGGCGAGGTCGTGGGCCTCGGCGAGCGCAACCGACAGGCCGCGCGACGCGGCGTCCAGGGCGACCCCGGCGCCGGTGACGCCGCCGCCGACCACCAGCACGTCGACCGGATCGCCGTCGACGGTGGCGGCCAGTTCCCGGTCGCGCCGCCGCGCGTTGAGGGAGGTGTTCCCCGGCGGGGCCGGCCAGCCGGCACCCGTCAAGGCGTCGCGCCCCGGGTCGGCCCGCCGACGCTTGCGGCGCGCACGGGTGGCGTACCTGCGGCGTCGGGAGCGAGGTAGCCGCGCAGCAGGCGCCGCAGCTCGGTCGCCAGCGTCGCGGCCGACACCGGCCCGGCGAGGGCGCCCGCAGACAGCACGAACGACTGCACGACGAGCAGCACCATGACCGCCAGCGCCGCCGGGTCCACCGGGCGCACCGTGCCGTTCCGCGCGGCGGCGTCGAGCTGCCCGGCCAGCAGGTCGATGATCATCTGCTGGGTGGCGCCGCGCCGCTCGGTCAGGTACGGCAGCAGCAGCTCCGGGTCGGTCTCGATGATCCGCAGGTAGATCGGGTTCGTCCGGAACGCCTCCACGGTCGCGATGACGTGGTCGACGAGGTCGTCCAGGTCGCCGCCGGACCGATCGGAGGCAGTCGGCCGCGTCGCCGCCGTGACCACCCGTGTCCACTCCCGGGTCATCACGTCGCCGACCAGCGAGCGCAGGTCCGGCCAGCGCCGGTAGAGGGTCATCCGGCTCACCCCGGCACGGCGGGCGACCTCGGTCAGCGTGGTGCGGCGGACCCCGACCGCCAGCAGCGACGCCTTCGCCGCGTCGAGGACGGCGTCCTCGCCGGACCAGCGGACCGGACGACCCGGGGCCACGGCGGTGTCGGGTCGCCGGTCGGTGCCGGGGTGCCGGTCGGTGGCGGGGTGCCGGTCGGTGTCGAGCATCGTGCGGCCACCCTCCTGGTCGACTGCCGCGATCGTGCACCGGGCGTCGCGGGGGCGCACCCGCTGCGGCTGTGCCATCGTGGAGTCGGGGTCTTGTGACAGTGTTACTTCGACTGTCACACTGTCTCGCGTCGAAGTCCAGTGAGCCGGATCGAGCAGGCGAACCGAGGTGGGCGATGACAAGCACCGACGAAGCGCGCAGGATCGGCTCGACCGAACCCGTCTGGTGGGGCTGGGGGCCCGCGTCCGCGCACGAGCCACTGCCCGACGAGGTTCGTGAGCTGCTGGCCCGATTGGGCATCCCGGCGCGGCCCACCGCGCCGGTCCCGCTCGACGAGGTGCGCCTGCCGCCGGCCCGGCTGCCCGCGGCGGTCCGGGACGCGCTGGCGACGATCGTCGGCTCGGGCCACGTCCATATGCACGACGAGGCGCGCATCCGCCACTGCCGCGGGAGGTCCACGACCGACCTGCTGCGCCTGCGCGCCGGCGACGCCTGGGCCGCGCCCGACGCGATCGTGCTGCCTGCGGACCACGACGAGGTGCTCGCGGTGCTGCGGCTCGCGAGCCGGGAGCGCATCGTCGTCGTGCCGTTCGGTGGGGGCACCTCCGTCGTCGGCGGCCTCGAACCCGCCGGGCCCGCCGAACGGCCGGTGGTCGCCCTCGATCTGGCCAGGCTGGACGCGTTGGGCCGGGTGGACCGGGAGTCCGGCACCGCCGAGCTCGGCGCCGGGCTGCGCGGCCCGCGCGCCGAGGCGCTGCTCGCCGAGCACGGTCTGACCCTCGGGCACATCCCGCAGTCCTGGGAGTACGCCACCATCGGCGGCTTCGCCGCCACCCGGTCCAGCGGCCAGGCCTCCGCGGGCTACGGCCGCTTCGACGACCTGGTCGTCGGGCTGCGGGTGGCGACCCCGGTCGGCTCCTGGGAGCTCGGCCGGGCGCCGGCCTCGGCGGCCGGGCCGGACCTGCGCGAGCTGCTGCTCGGATCCGAGGGTGCCTTCGGCGTCATCACCCAGGTGGTGGCGCGGGTGCGGCCGTTGCCGGCGCGGCGGATCTTCGAGGGCTGGTCAGTGCCGGACTTCGCGACCGGGACGCGGCTGCTACGCACCCTCGCGGCGGGTGACCTGCGGCCCACCGTATGCCGCCTGTCGGACGAGACCGAGACCGTCGGCGGCCTCGCCCGTCCGCCGCGCCCGACCGGCCGGGCGGCAGCGACGGGTCCGGCGGCGGAGACGAGGCCTGCGGCGGAGACGGGTCCGGCGGCGGAGACGGGTCCGGTGGCAGTGACCGGGGCCGTCGCGGCGGACGGCCCCCCGGGCGGCTGCCACCTCGTCACCGGGTACGAGGGGTCCGGGCCGGCGGTCGAGCGTCACACCGCCGAGGTCGCGGGGGTGCTGCTGGCCGGTGGCGCGCGGCGGCTGGATGCCGCGGCCGGCCCCGACTGGGAACGGGGTCGGTTCCGGGCGCCCTATCTGCGCGATGCCCTGCTCGATCTGGGGATCTTCGCCGAGACGCTGGAGACCGCCGGGTTCTGGGCCACCCTGCCGGCGCTCTATGCGGGCGTGCGCGAGGCGCTGATCGGCTCGCTCGGCGCGGCGGGGCTGTCGCCGGTGGTGATGTGCCATATCTCCCACCTGTACGAGACCGGGGCCTCGCTCTACTTCACCGTGGTGTGCGCGCAGGGTGCGGACCCGATCGGGAGCTGGCGGGCGGCGAAGGCGGCGGCCGGCAATGCGATCGTCGCCGCGGGCGGCACGATCACCCATCACCACGCCGTCGGCACCGAGCACCGCCCCTGGCTCGGCGCCGAGATCGGCGGCCTCGGCGTCGACGTGCTGCGCGCGGTGAAGCGCACCCTCGACCCCGCCGGAATTCTCAACCCGGGGATCCTCGTCTGACCGCGGCCGCGCGGCCCGCCGGCTCGCCCGGCCGCCGGCCTGTGGACAGGCTCTCCTGTCTGTCCGGAGGCTCTCCTACCTGTCCGGAGGCTCCCCTGCTTGTCCGGAGGCCGCACCGTCCGACTAAACCCTCCGGGCCCTCCGGCTAAGCAGCGGGGCCTGGAGCGACTCGTGCGTCACACCCGGCTGGGCTACCCCGGATCGTGGGTAGGCAGACAGCATGGAGACCTTTGGCGCGGTCGTCATCGCTCTGCTTCTCCTGCTCATCCCCATGATCATCGTCAGTGCCGCGCTCGGGTGGGCCTACGCGCGCAGCGCGCCCCTGCGGGCCGCCAACGCGGCTTCGGCCGCCCGGGACGAGCGCGCCCGAACCTGAGCCGTCCCGCCGCGGCCGATCTGGCCATCCCCGACATCTCGCGGCGCCGCCTCGGCCAGGATGTGGGCATGAGCAGTACCGCGCCGCGCGAGCCGGATGCGTCCGAGCCGCCGACGCGCGGCCTCGTCGTGATCGGGCCGGGGACGAGCTTCGGCGTCGAGCTGGTGCGCCGGTACGGGCGGGAGGGCTTCGCGCTCGGGGTCGTCTCCCGCTCCGCCGACACCCTCAACCGGGTGCGCGACGCGCTGGCGGAGGAGGGGCTTATGGTGGCCGGCGCGGTCGCGGACGTCACCGACTCCACCGCGCTCGCCGGCGCGGTCGAGCGGGTGTCCGCCGAGATCGGCGGGCTCACCGTGCTCGTCTACAACGCCAAGCTCAGCATCCGCGGGGCCGCGCTCACGGTGGCGGCCGAGACGGTGAACCAGACGCTGGCGGTGAACGTCACCGGGGCGCTTGCCGCCGTGCAGGTGGCCGCCGGGCTGCTCGACGACCGGGTGGCAGCGACGATCCTGCTCACCACGGCGAGCCCGCGCACCGAACCGGTGGCCGGCCGCTTCGCTCTGGCCGTCGGCAAGGCGGGGCTGACCGCGCTCGCCGAGGCGCTGCGCCCGACGCTGGCCGCCCGCGGGATCCGGCTGCGCACGGTCGTCCTCGACGGGCGGGTGAGCCCGACGGGCCCGCTTCGTCCCGCCGAGGTCGCGGACCACTTCTGGCAGGCGTTCGCGGCGCCGCGCGGCGACGTGTTCCGCCTGGCACCGGTCAGACGGGACACCGCGGTGGCGCAGCTCCCGCTGGAGGTGTGAGCTGTGGGTACCGGACCGTACCGGACCAGCGCTGAAGGCGCCTGTTCCGGCTCGCTTCGGGTGAAGGTCGGTAATCCGACAAGCCTGATCCGGGAATGATCGGACCCGCGGGCCTGCCGGACGCGCGTAACGTGCGACGATCCGGCAGAGCTTGGTGCATGACAGCCGCCAGGCGGAAGACCACACAGCGACGGCGTGCTCCGGCGCGGTACTGGCAGGAGATGGTCCGGTGAACGACGGACGCGACGGTGACGGGCAGGCGGCGGACAGCACGCACGTGATGCCCGCCGACGGTAAGGGGACGCGGTCGGCGGGCGCGGCGCCGGCGGCGGGGCAGCGCGCTGCCCGACCGGGGGCGCCGTCCGGGCCGCCGCCGCCCGCCGAGTCGTTCCGGCCGTCGGGCCCGCCTCCGCCGGCCGACTCGTTCCGGCCGGTACGCCCGATGGACGCCGCCGCCTCCGGACCCCACGCCCGGCCCGTTCCCGCCGCCGGACCCACCGCCGCCGCCGGACCCACCGCTGCCGCCGGTCGAGACGCCGACTCCCGATCGGGCGCCAGCTCGCGGCCGGGCGCTGACCCGCGATCGGGCGTCGGCTCCCGGCCGGGGGGCGATCAGCCCGCCGCCGCGCCGACGACGAGCACGGCGGCCGTGCGCCGTCGAGGTGAGGCCGGGCCTGGTTGGTCCGACCCGGAGGACGCTGCCGACGGCACGATGATCATCGGTCGGAGCGGCATCGCGGCCGCCGGCCAGCCGCAGCCGGGTTCGACCCGACCTGAGGATCCCCAGTCCGGGTACCCACAGACCGGGCATCAGCACTCCGGGCATCAGCAGTCCGGGTACGCGCAGCCCGGCTATGCCCAGACCGCCTATGACCAGTCCGGCTACGGACAGCAGCTTGCCCATGACCCGGGCTCCGGGGCGGCGATCGGCCAGGACGGGCCAGCCGGCGCCGGCGGGGCCTCCCGAGACGGGTTCGGCGCCGGCGGGCCGCCGGCCGGTGCCACCGCAGCCGCCGCGAAGCCGCCACGGCGGCGTCGGCGAGGTCGGCTGCTGGCGATCGTGCTGGTCGCGCTGGTCGTGTTGTTCGTCGTGGGCGACCGGGTCGGCGTGGTGATCGCCAAGGGGCAGATGCGCAAGCAGGTCGAGGCGTCCGTCGCCGAGAACCTCAAGCCCGGCGACCCGGTGCCGAAGGTGACGAGCGTGAGCATCGGCGGGTTCCCCTTCCTCACCCAGGTGCTGTTCGGCAAGTTCACCGACATCGGCGTCGGGATCGACGGCATCCCCACCCCCGGGCCGAAGATCTCCTCGGTGAAGGCGCATCTCAAGGGCGTGCACGTGCCGCTCGGGGACGCCCTCACCGACAACGTGGGGAAGGTCCCCGTCGACGACGTGCGGGCCACCGTCGGTATCACCTACGCCGACCTGAACGCCTTCCTCGCGAAGCAGGCGGTCAACTTCCAGGTCAAGCCGGTGGACGGCGGGAAGAAGGTCGAGCTGAGCGGCACCACCGACGCCCTCTTCGGGCTGGGTAGCACNCAGATCGGCGGTATCACCACGTTCGAGGTCAACGACAACCAGCTCACCCTGGTGCCGTCCGAGCTGTCGATCAAGGGCGGCCTGAACTTCAGCATCCCCTTCCAGTTCAAGGTCCCGATCCCGATCCCGGTGTCCGGGCTGCCGTTCCACCTGCGGATAGTCAAGGCGTCGACGAACGCCACCGGGCTGTCGCTCACCGCGACGGCCAAGGACGTCGTTCTTCCGGCATCCTGACCGGCCTGCCGATGACCATGCCCGCCCGGAACCCGATCTTCCCCGGGCGGGCATGATTCCGGCCACATTCCCGGTGCCGTCCCGGGCGGCGTCACCGGCCCGAGTGCGCGGGCGCCCGCCGCGTGGTCGCCGCCGCGGGCGTGGACCCGGTCCGTCCGCGGCCGTCCGGCTGCCCGCCCAGGCCGGGTGGGCGCGGGCCGGCCTGCCGCCGTCGCAGGGCACGCACCCAGGTATTTTCTGGACGCGAAGCGAGTGGCTGCGATCGCGGTGGGGCCGTCATGTGAACCGGTTGTGCGCGGACGGTCAGGTGCTGGGAGCCGTCCGGGTCCCCCCTCGGTCGGATCGGCGACAGATACCACTCCCGAGGACCACCAGCCGGCATTCTCATAGGGTGCCGCACGGGAGTCGCGCGTCGTCACTGTCGCCCCCGTGGCACGGTCGCCGCGGTGGCGGCCCGACTGGGCCGACGGCGGAGAAGGTCCGTGCAGGACAGCCGGCATATCGAAGGATCAAGAGGCGGCAGGAAACCGAGAGATGTCCAGAGGTCGAATGCGACGGCGGGAACGCCGTTCGGCTGGCCGGTCAACCGTCACCCGGGGTGGATCAAGGTCATCCCTCGACGCTACGATCGGACTTCCGGCATGATCGGTCAGCCCGCGTGACCGCTCGGCGTGGCATCACCGGTCACCCCGGTGGCGCCGCTCGAAGCGGTGGCATCGCTCGGCTTGGTGACACGACCTGGCGTAGTTACAAGGTGGAGTTCGGCGGGACAACCCGGCCAGCGTCCCGTCGCGAAGGGGGAAACACGTGCAGACGACCTTCCTGAGAGTCGTCACCGAGGCCGGTGNGGCCACCGTGCCCGCCGAGGCCCAGTTCATCATCGGCCGTGCCCGGACCGCCGACTACGTCATCGCCGACAGCCGGGTCTCNCGCCGTCACCTCCTCCTCGAACAGGCCGGCAGCGGTTGGGTCGTCCGCGACATCAGCTCCAACGGCACCTGGATCGACGGGCAGCGGATGCCCGAGTCCGTCCCGGTGCACGACGAGGTGCGGCTGCGGCTGGGGACCCCCACGGGCCCCGAGGTCGTCGTCCACCCCGAGTTCCCGCAGGGTCGCGGCCCGGTCGACGAGCCGGCCTACGACCCCGGCTACGACATGCAGACGATGCTGCCCAACGCCGCCGGCTACAGTCCGCCGCGGCCCACCTCGGGGCGGGGCAGCCGGGGCCACCAGGGGCCGACGAGCCCGGCGCAGCGCGGGCGCGACTACGACGACTACGACGACCGCCGCCGCGACGAGCGCGCCGGCGGCTCCACCAGCCTCGAGCAGGAGCACGAGCGGCGCACCACCTACCGCCTGCGCCAGGGCACGATGTCGATCGGCCGTGCTCGGGACAACGACATCGTCATCACCGACCTGCTCGCCTCCCGCCGGCACGCCGAGCTCTACATCGGCCGGTCGGGCCTGCAGATCGCCGACCTCGACTCGGCGAACGGCGTGTTCGTCAACGGCCGCCGGATCAACCGGACAGAGGTCGGCCAGGGCGACGTCATCGCCGTCGGTCACCACGTCTTCCAGCTCGAGGGCGACCAGCTCGTCGAGTACATCGACTCCGGCGACGTCAGCTTCGAGGCCGACGCCCTGAACGTCTGGGCCGGCCAGAAGCAGCTCATGCACGACATGACGTTCAAGCTGCCCGGTCGGGCGCTGCTCGGCGTCGTCGGGCCCTCGGGCGCCGGCAAGTCGACCCTGCTCAACGCCCTGACCGGGTTCCGGCCCGCGGACAAGGGGACCGTCCGCTACGCCGGCCGTGATCTGTACTCCGAGTACGACGAGCTGCGGCGCCGCATCGGCTACGTGCCGCAGGAGGACCTGCTGCACACCTCGCTCACCGTCCGCAAGGCCCTGGAGTACGGCGCCGAGCTGCGCTTCCCGCCGGACGTCACGAAGGTGGAGCGGCGCACCCGCGTCGACGAGGTCCTCGCCGAGCTCGGCCTCACCCAGCACGCGAACACCCAGGTGTCGCGGCTGTCCGGTGGCCAGCGCAAGCGGACGTCGGTGGCGCTGGAGCTGCTGACCCGNCCGACCCTGCTGTACTTGGACGAGCCGACCTCCGGTCTCGATCCGGGCATGGACAAGAACGTCATGGAGTCGCTGCGCAGCCTGGCGGACGACGGCCGGACGGTCATCGTGGTCACCCACAGCGTCGCCCAGCTCGATCTGTGCGACTACATCCTGGTCCTGGCTCCGGGTGGGTACGTCGCCTACTTCGGGCCGCCCCAGGACGCGCTGTCCTTCTTCGGTAAGCGCGACTACCCGGACGTCTTCCTCACCCTGGAGGCGACGCCGGGCGCCGAGTCGGCGGCTCGTTTCCGTAACTCGCGGTACTACGTTCCGGCGTCGATCACCGCCCCGTCGGCGCGGCCGGCGCCCGAGGAACTGCCCTCGCTGCGCCAGCAGTCGGTGGCTTCCCAGCTCGTCACGCTGAGTCGTCGAACCTTGGCCGTCGTGGCGTCGGACAAGTCCTACCTGCGGTTGATCATCGCGTTCCCGTTCCTGCTGGGGCTGATACCCAGAGCCATCGGCGGGAACTTCGAGCTGACCGCCGAGCAGGCCAAACAGTTCTCGCCGAACTCCGACGGCCCGACGATTCTGCTGATCATGGTGCTCTGTGCCTGTTTCATGGGCATGGCGAACTCGGTTCGCGAGATCGTCAAGGAACGGGCGATCTATCGCCGGGAGAGAGCCATCGGCCTGTCCCGTACGGCGTACATCGGGTCGAAGGTCCTCGTCCTGATCCTGATCACGGTGGCGCAGTCGATCCCGTTCACGTTGATCGGGCTGGCCGGGCGAACACCCAAGGCGGGGCTCATCCTCGGCAACTCGCTGCTGGAGATGCTCATCGCAGTGATCGTGGTGTCGCTGGCCTCGGCGATGCTCGGTCTGGTGATCTCGGCGCTGGTCGACAACGCCGACAAGACGATGCCCCTGCTCGTCCTGATCACGATGGCCCAGTTGATCTTCAGTGGTGGCATCGTGCCGGTCAAGGGCACCGCCGGTCTGGAGCAGGTCGCCTACATCGCGCCGGCGCGCTGGGGGTTCGCGTCGATGTCGTCGATCGCCGACATGAACCGCATCACCCTCGCCGGAGTGCTGCGCCCGGACGGCTCCAAGAAGCTGATCAATCCGAAGGCCGTCGTCGACCCGTTCTACGACCACACCGCGTCGGCCTACCTCACCGACATCATCGCCGGCGCCGCGATCGGCATCCTCTTCATCATCATCGTCTCGATGCTGATCCGCCGCATGGACCCCAAGACCGTCAAGCGCGCCCCCGCCACCCCCGTCAGCGGCCCCCCGCGCTAGCCCGTCGCCGCTGCGGTGCCGCGCCCCGCCCCGCCCCGCCTCCCTGGGGCGGTGTGCATGGGAGCGGCGCCACCTGTCTCTTCTGTAGGGATAAATCGGGTGCCGAACCCTACAGAAGAACCATGGAGGCGCTCTCCCACGCATCCGCCGCCGACGCCCCCTCCGCGGCCGGTCCGGAGCCGCTCGCGCCCGGGTGGCTCGCCGGCCGGGTGGCTCGCGCCCTAGGCGGTGCCGCCGCGGCGGGCGGCGTCGCGCAGCGCGGCGGTGACGGTCGCCGTCAGGCGCCGCGACCCGACGGTCACATCCCGCCAGGTGAACCGTAGGACCTCCCAGCCAAGCCGCACCAGCTCGTTCTGGCGAGAACGGTCGCGATGCAGGGCCTCCGGCTCACCATGGGGNCCGACGCCATCAGCCTCGATCGCCAGCCGGGCTGACGGCCAAGCGAAGTCGAGCCGGGCGACGAGACGGCGAGTCATCGGGTCGTGGACCGGCCACTGCAGTTCCTCGGGCAGCAGCCCGGCATCGCCNAGCAGAAGCCGCAGGCGTGTCTCGANCGGAGATTCCGCCCGCCCGTCGATCAGCGTCCACCAGTGCCGGGCGCGGCCACCATGTCGGCGAGCCTCCACCCGGCCTCGTAGGCCGAGCAGGTCGCCCTCGGTCATCAGTCGCCCTTGCAGCATGGCGTCGAGCACGCAGACGAACACCTCCCGCTCGCACAGAAGCGCGAGATCCTCGAGCGTCCGAGGGACCGAGCTGACACGCAGACCAGCGAGATCGACGGCCTCCGAGTCGCCCAGTGTCATCCGGTGCCGGCGGTAACCGCGCCGCTGGCGGTACCCGTCGGCACCGGGCAGGGCGACGTCCACCGGTTCCTCCGGCCGGCGCAGGAGGAGCCCGGGCAGACCGTGTAGTCGGGCGGCGGTCAGCCCGCAGATCGTGCCGCCGCCGACGGCGACAAGCGCCCGCGCGTGGGCTCGTAGTTCGTCGCGGACGGGTGGGACGACCAGGGCTCCGCGGATCGGTGACGTCCAACCGTGCTGACTTCGTCGCAGCGCGATCGCGCCATGCGACATGCCGAGCTGGCGAGCCTGCTCCCGAGTGACGACATCATCCTGCCGCCGGGCGAGTTCGACAACCTTCTCGTACTTCTCGTACGCCTGAACCATCTCTCGAGTCTCGACCCGGATTACCCGACCGCGATGGTCTGAAACGGCCGGTGTGGACAACCGATGGCCGGTGTGGACAACTTCGGTGTCCGGCCGGCCTGTCTCGCCCCTGGGGTGCTTTCNGCGGTGGCTTGTGTCGAATGGAGTCCGGTGGCGAGGTCGACGATCTGGCCTCGCCGGGGCGGGTGCGGTTCGCTCTCGACGGCAGCCGGCGCTTCGAGGACGCCGTGGTTCTTCGCTGGCCGCGCCCCACCTGGCAGTCACCTGATGGGACGGTGCGCGGCCACTCGCCGGTCGCGTCCTGACGCCGGGCCTGACGCCGGGCCTGACGCCGGGCCTGACGCCGGCCGGCAGGCCCGCGCCCAGGCCCCTGCCGCCGACTACGCCGGCGCGACCTTGCCGTCCGGCAAGTGGGACTGGGTCAGGCCGGCGTCGGTCAGCCGGCGTTCCAGCGGGCGTGGCCGTTGAAGCCGCCGAGGGTGGTGAGCTGGCGGTCGCCGGCGGTGGGGTCGTTCGGGTTGAGGATGAAGAGCTGGCGGGCGTTGGGGTTGGTGGGGTCGCGCTGGCCGGAGAAGACGATGCGGCCGTCGGGGCCGAAGGCGGGGTCCTGGTCGTCGCCGCGCGCGTGGGTGAGCTGGCGGACGTCGGAGCCGTCCGAGTTCATCTCNAAGATCTCCAGGTCGCCGTTCTGCCGCCGGGTGAACGCGATCTTGTCGCTGTCCGGTGACCAGACCGGGTCGGAGTCCGTGGTGAGCGTGTCGTTGATGACCGGCGTCGCCTCGGCGTTGGGCTGGACCGGGATCACCACGATGAACCCGCGGTCGCCGCCGGTCTTGTTGGACCAGTAGGCGATCCGCTCGCTGTCCGGCGACCAGGCCGGGTCGGTCGCCTGCGGCTTCGCGTTGAGTCGTTGGACGCTCGAGCCGTCCAACTTGACCACGTACAGGCCGAGGTTCGGCGCGCCGGTCCCGTCGGTGCTCGAGCGGACGACCAGGAAGTTGCTGTCCGGGGAGAGGGACGGCCGGGCGTCGTTGGCGATCGTCAGCTTCGCTGCCGGGCCGGAGGTGAACAGTTGCACGGGCTTGCCGGTGCCGTCGGCGGCGATCGCCTGCAGCGTGTTCGGGCTGCCCTTCTTGAAGAAGACGACCGTCTTCCGGTCACCGGAGATCGCCGGCAGCATGTCGTTGTCCGGGCCGGTGAGCAGCGGCTTGTCGTTCTGGAGGCCGCCGTCGCCGGTGACGTCGCCCCGGAACAGGTCGTAGTTGCCGTTGCGGTTGGAGGCGTAGACGAGGGTGTCGCGGCTNAGCGGCTCGGCCGAGCGGGGCAGCGTGAACGCCGCGGGCTGCGCCGGCGCTGTCGTGCCGGTAGCCGGCTTCACCTGGGCGCCGGAGTCGTTGGCTTTGTCGTCGCCGCCGGAGCTCAGGGCGAGGATGCCGGCAAGGATCGCGCCGACCACGACCACGCCGCCGCCGACGAGCAGCGGCACGCGGTTCCCACGGCTGCGGGCGCCCGCACCGGGCGGCGCACCAGGACCGCCGCTCCCGCCGATCCCGCCACTCCCACCGGGCCCACCCGGCCAGGAGGGGCCACCCGGCTCGGCGCCGACCCGGGTGGGGGACTGGCCGGCGACGGTCCCGTCGCCCGCCGGCCGCGGCTGCGCCGGAGCGCCGAGGCCGGTCGGCAGCCGGGTCGGGGCGTCGGGGTCGGCGGTGTACCCGGCGGCACCCGCCCCCGCTCCCGCCGTCCCTGCCCTCGCCGCCGCGGCGGCTACCCCGCGCCCGCCGACGTCCGCCGCCGGTCCGGTGCCCACCGCGCCTGCGGTCGGGTTTCCCGTGCCCGGGCCGGTGGCGCCGGGGGCGGGCAGGTTCCAGCCCTGCAGGACGTTGGTGACGTCCTGCGGGTCGACCGCGGCGGCGGCGTCCGGTCCGGTGCCGGCGGGGTCGCCGAGCAGGCGCAGCATGAGCTGCTGCGCGCTCGGCCGGGTGGTCGGGTCCTTGCGCATGGCGAGCCAGACGATCGGGCGCAGGGCCGGGTCGACGTCGTCGAGGCGCGGCTCCTCGTGCAGCGCCCGGTAGAGCAGCACCTGGGCGGAGGCGTCGCCGAACGGGTAGTGCCCGGTGGCGGCGAAGGCGACCAGGCCGCCCCACGCCCAGATGTCCACCGCGGAGGTGATCGGCTGGCTCTCGATCTGCTCGGGGGACATGAACGCGGGCGTGCCGAGCTGCTGCAGGTCGCCGGTCAGGCCGCTGCCGGCGTCCACGGCCCGGGCGATCCCGAAGTCGATCACCCGGGGGCCGAAGGGGGAGAGGATGACGTTGGCCGGCTTGAGGTCGCGGTGCACGATCCCGGCGCTGTGGATGGCGGTCAGCGCCGCGGCGACGCCGACCGCGAGCTGCTCCAGGTTGGCGTCGGCGAGCGGGCCGTTGCGCTGGACGTAGCGCGCCAGCGTCTCGCCCTCGATGAACTCGGTGACGAGGTAGGGCCATTCGGCGTCGGGGTCGGCGTCGAGGACCTCGGCGGTGCAGACCCGGGCGACGCGCCGGGCCGTCTCCGCCTCCAGCCGGAACCGGGCCCGGAACTCGGGGTTGCCGACCGCCTCCGTCCGGATCACCTTGATCGCGACAAGCCGGCCCTTCTCCGAGCGTCCCAGGTAGACCATGCCCATGCCGCCCTGGCCGAGCTTGCCCAGCAGCGTGTACGAGCCGAGCTCGCGGGGGTCGTCCGGGCCGAGCGGAACGGCGCGCGCCGCCACATCAGCATCCGATGACGCCATCGACCTGTACCCCTGCCTGCCGCGTGTCGACCGCGGTCCGGGCGGGGCGACGCGCTGGGCGCGGGCCCGCCGGTGTCGCGCACCGACCCTTGATCGATCATGGTGTCCCCGACCCGCCGGCACGGCGGATCACGTGGGAAAATCTTAGGTGAGTGTCCCCTGTTGCAGGACTGTCGGGGCTCCGACTCCCCTTACGGACCGGTTGTCAGCGGATTGACAGGGTTCGCACCGGTCTCGGGCGGCTCTCCGCGCCCCGGATGTGTCACTGTCGTGGCAACGAGATCTTGACGCGAGGGCGAGATCTGGACATGAGGGAAAGGCACCGTATGGCGAGGATGGCCGGCCGCNTCGCCCGGGTTACCGGCGCGCTGGGCTGCGCGGCGGCGCTGCTGGCCCTGGCCGCCTGCTCGGACGGCGACCACCGCGGCGACGGCGGGGCCGCCCGCTCGGCCACGCCGACCGGCGGCCCCGGGGCGACGGCGGCGCCGGTGTGGGGATTCGCCAGCGTCACCGCGACCGGCAGCTCAGGGAGCGCTCCCACGGCGATCCCGGCGGCGCAGAGTGCGGGGAGCTGGCACACCGCCGGCGGGTCGAGCAGCGCTGCCGCGCAGGTCACGGTCGTGCGGCGGCAGCCGGGCGGCTACCGTGTCACCTTCCCCGGCATCGCCGTGGCCGCCGGGCGCGGCGCCGCGATCGTGACCGCGCTGGACCCGGCCGCGGCCGTTGTCGAGACCACCGCGCCGGTCGTCTCCTGCCACGTCGTGGGCTGGGGCGCCGCTGGCCGGGACGAGCAGGTCGACCTGACCTGCCGCGACGCCGCGGGGGCGCCGGTCGACTCCGCCTTCAGCGCGCTGTTCACCCAGGTGCCGGACACCGCGTCCCTGACCTCGACCCCGCCCGCGTCCCCGGGCACCCTGTCCCCGGTCACCGCGTCCCCGGTCACCGCGTCCCCGTCGCCGTCGTCGGGCGGGGCGTACGCCTACCTCCGGTCCGACGCCGCGTCGGCCGCCACCTCCCGCCCGACGAACGCCTACAGCGTCAGCGGGCCGGGCACGATCGAGGTCCACCGGGTCGGCGCCGGGCACTACACGATCGACCTGACCGGGCCTGCGTTCGCGAAGAACGGCAACAACCTCCAGGTCAACGCGATTGGCGATGGTCCCGTCGGGTGCAACGCCCTTGGCCGGGTGGTGAAGAAGGACCGCCAGTCGGTGTTCGTCGGCTGCGCGCGTGGGTCGGTCTGGACGGACAGCCCGTTCGTGCTGCTCTACACCAGCGGCCACGCGCTCATCCCGACCGGCGCGGCCAGCTTCGGCCACGCGTTCACCGGTGTCCTCCGCCCGGGCGGGCCGATCCAACAGGTCCCGCCGGGCCCGCCGGTGAACGCCTGGGCCTGGTACTCGGCGAACAGCACCGGGGCCACGAACCAGATCAGTCGGGTCGGGGTCGGCCGCTACCGGGTGATCTTCCCCGGAGTCTCGCGGACCCCGCATGCGCTTCAGGTGACCCCCTACGGCGAGCCCACCGCTCGCTGCGCTGCGAACGAACTCCCGGTCGCCGCCGGCGCGCCCACGGCCGTCACGGTGGCCGTGCGCTGCGTCGACGCCGCCGGGCGCCCCGCCGACAGCTACGCCAGTGTCGCCTACGTCAGCGCCCCCGGCCCCACGACTCCCTGACCACCCTGCTCAAACCGCGAAGCCCAGGCCGAAGCCGCAGCGGCCGTCCGCCCTGCCTGTCCAGAGGGATAAACCCGACACGAAAGCCTCCGGATGAGCCGGACAAGGCGGAGCACGATGACGATCCCGGGCGGCGATGTCCCCGGGAGGCGATGTCCCCGGGCGGCGATGTTCCCGGGCAGCGATGTTCCCGGGCGGCGGTGGCCCCCGATCTCCCCGGTGTCCCCGGGGACACCGCGGTGGTCGGCGCCCCCGGGACCCCCCGAGTCGGGACCGGGCCGCCGCCGGCGGGCCAGTGACGCCCCCGAACGTCGGGCGCCGCCGTGAGCGACCCGGTCTGGTCCGATCAAACCGCCACGTGACCGTGCAGACCCCGTATCTCGGCGGCTTTCGGAGAAATGACCCCGATGCGAGGTCAGGCGATGTGCAGGCCGGAGATCGCCCGGGCGATGACGAGCCGCTGGATCTCCGACGTGCCCTCGAAGATCGTGTAGATCTTGGAGTCGCGGAACATCCGCTCGACGGGATGGTCGCGGCTGTAGCCGGCGCCACCGAGGATCTGCACCGCCTTCTCCGTCGCCCACACCGCGACCTCGCTGGCCTTCAGCTTGCTCATCGAGCCCTCGCCGGCCTCGAACGGCCGGCCGCTGTGGCCCATCCAGGCGGCCCGCCAGATGAGCAGCCGGGCCGCGTCGATCTCCATCCGCATGTCGGCGAGCGCGAAGGCGATCGCCTGGTTGGTGATGATCGGCCGGCCGAACTGCTCACGCCCGCGGGCATAGTCCAGGGCGTACTCGTACGCGGCGCGCGCGATGCCGATGGCCTGGGCGCCGACGATCGGCCGGGTGACCTCGAAGGTCGCCAGCGCCGCCTGGCCGGAGGCGCGCCGGCCGGCACGGGCGGCGGCGAGGCGCTCGTCGAGCCGCTCCCGGCCACCGAGCAGGCAGCGCCCCGGGACGCGCACGTCGTCGAGGAACACGTCCGCGGTATGCGAGGCCCGCAGGCCCAGCTTGCGGATCTTGCGGGACGCGGTGAGCCCGGGCGTGCCCGGCGGGACGACGAACGCCGCCTGGCCGCGCGAGCCCAGCTCCGGGTCCACCGAGGCGACGACGACGTGGACAGCGGCGATGCCGCCGTTGGTGATCCACGCCTTCTGGCCGCTCAGGATCCATTCGTCGGTGGCGGGGTCGTGGCGGGCCCGCACCCGCATGGCCGACACGTCCGAGCCGGCGCCCGGCTCCGAGACGCAGAACGCCGCCACCTTCGGGTCGCTCGCGTCGCCGAAGCACTGCGGCGCCCACTCGCCGATCTGCTCCGGGGTGCCGGCGGAGACGATGCCGGCGACACCGAGCGTCGTGCCCATGATCGACATGCCGATCCCGGCGTCGCCCCAGAACAGCTCCTCGGACAGCAGCGGCAGCGACAGACCGGTGGGATCCGCCCACAGCGTGGCCAGGGCGTCGAAGTCGTACAGACCGATCTTCGCCGCCTCCTGGATGATCGGCCACGGCGTCTGCTCGCGCTCGTCCCAGTCCGACGCCGCGGGGCGGACCACGTCGGCGGCGAAGCCGTGCACCCAGGAACGCAGCTCCCGCTGCTCGTCGCTCAGGTCGAGCCCGAACCCCCCGCTCATCGGCGCCGCGTCAGGTGCGCTCGTCGGAGCCGGCGACGTCGAGGACGTCGTCGACCCGCCGCCGCGGGGTCGGGTCGAGCGGCTCGGTACCCGATGCCAGGTAGCCGGCTCGCAGGATCATCTGGACGTGCCCCAGCCCGCCGGTGGCCGCGCGGAACTGCTCGCGCATGCCCTCGACGTCGATCGCCTGCGACATGGGCGACGTCGCGAGGTTGAGCGCCGTCGCGGTGAGCAGCACCCGCTGCATCGCCTCGCCGGCCCGCAGCCGGTCGGCGGTGGTGTCCGCCTCGGTGCCGATCAGCAGGATGCCGGGACGCTCCACGTCGTGCTCCTGCAGCAGCGTGCCGGCCTGGCCGACCACGTCGAGGTCACGCATCGGGAACTCGGACTGGCGAGGCGCGTCGGAGTGGACGACCGCGCTGCGGGGAATGCCGTCGGCGGCCGGCGCCGTCCGGCTCCACGACGCCAGCTCCTTGCGGTAGTCGTCGTTGTGCACCTCGATCCAGTCCGCCCGCGAGAGCAGGACGCTGACCTGGACCCGCAGGTCCNGATCGGTCGGCGCGGTGAGCCAGGCGCCGTGCGCCTCGGCCGCCTCGCGCAGCCGGGCGACGGCCTCGTCGGACAACGGGCGCTCGGCGAAGGGGCGGCGGTCGGTGTGCCGGCGGGGGATGGCCTCGACGAGGGCCCGCTCGGTGTCGTCCGCTGGCCGCTGCCCGACGACCGTGACGGTGGCCAGGGGCTTCGAGCGGAAGTCGTCGCCGTCCGGTAGGAGCTCGACGGCCGGTTCCAGGCCGCGGACCCGCAGCGCCAGCAGGGCGTTGCACAGCGCCGCGCCACAGCTCAGCAGGAGCTGCCGCCCCTCGGGGTCGGCGATGTCGAGCTGGCGGGAGCTGTCGGCGAGGAGGGTGAGCCCGTCCGCTTCGAGCCGCCACAGCCAGGGCTGGGTGTTGTGGATGGAGGGCGCCGCAGCGGCCGCCGCGACCACCTCTCGGGCCAGGCCGGGCGACAACGGCAGCGATGCGGACCGCTCTGCATCGGTGGGCATGTCAGCCTCCCTTCTCCTCAAGTATCTACCCCCAGCCTGAGGGACGGTCGCGTTCGGGGCATGCGCCGACCGGAACCCACGGGTCGGGACCGACGGCCGGGCCGAGGGAGTCGAGTGGCACGTGTCCCGCACCTCACCTGCACTGCTGGTACCGACAGAAAGCCGACGAATCGTTCCCCCAGGTGGCAGCGGGTGGCCACCGGCCGGCAGCGCCGGAGTGGGCGCGGGGGAGCACGGGTAGTTCCTGTGCATGGTTGGAACTGACCCTGAGGCGGTGGTCGCCGAGCTGCTCGCCCGCCACGGGCGGACGTACGCCGACGAGATCGGCGCCGACGTGCCGGCCGACACCGCCGAGGCGATGTTCCGGCTGACCGTCTTCGCCCTGCTCGCCAGCGCCCGCATCCGGACCGCGGCGGCGNTCCAGGCCACCTGCGCGCTCATGGACGCGGGCTGGACCGATGCCGCGTCGATGGCCGAGGCGACCCGGGAGGAACGCACGGGGGTCCTGCACCGCAACGGCTACGCCCGCTACGACGAGAGCGCCTCCCGTCAGCTCGGGGACGCCAGCGGCTACCTGTCGGACACCTACGACGGCGACATCCGGCACCTGCGCGAGGCCGCGGACCACTCCCCGGACCGCGAGCGCGCGCTGCTACAGAAGATCAAGGGCATCGGCCCGGTGGGGGCCGACATCTTCCTGAGCGAGGCCCAGGCCGGCTGGGACGAGCTCGTCCCCTACCTCGACGAACGGGTGCGCCGCACCGCCGGCGAGCTCGGGCTGCCGACCAGCCCGCAGCTGTTCCTGGACCTGGCCGACCGCGGCGACCTGCCCCGGCTGGTCGCCGCGCTGGTCCGGGTGCGGCAGGAGCGCGACATCGGCGACCTGCGCGAGTCGGCCTCCGACCACTCCTGACCCCCGTTTGGCGCAGCCCAGACGGATGGGTGGCGGGACGTCCGGGGCCGACGTCCGTAACCTGGAACACGCGTCGGCGCGGCGTTGCAGCCACCGTGGCCCGGGTACGGTTTCGGGACGCTGTCGCCGTCGTGGTCGTCTGCCCGCCCGATCCGCCCGATCCGCCCGGTCGTGTTCGAGTGGGCTCCGCGGCGGGCCGGGAAGGTTCGCGGGGAAGGTGCTGTTACCTTCCTGGATCACCGGTCCGCGCCCGGCAGGTAGCCAGGTCGGGCCGCGGTCAGCGGTCGGCCGACCGGCGGTCGCCGTCCGCGGCGGCGTGGCCGGATCGGCTGCCGGGGCGGTCCCCGCACCGGGCGTCGAGCCTCGCCGGGACGCCGCGGGCAGGTCGGCGCAGCGGTGTGCCGCCGCGGGCCGACCCGCCGGCGGGGCCCCCGAGCCGACCAGCCATCGAACCCGATTCCGACCGGGAGGAGCGCCGGTGCAGACCATGCAGGATGTCGAGCGCGCCCGCGAACAGGCATACCTGGACACGCTGTACACCCGCCTGGACGAGGTCCGGGAGATCACCCGGGAGCAGCTACGCGGGGTGCTGCTCGACGTCGGCACCGGCACCCCGCAGTCGATCGTCGAGCGGGACGTGTTCGCCGCGGCGCACGCCGACCGGCTCGCCCGCCTCGACGCCGCCGAGGGCCGGCTCTGCTTCGGCGCGATGGACCACGACGACGGCCGGCGCACCTACATCGGGCGCATCGGCCTGTCCGACAGCGAGCAGGAGCCCATCCTCGTCGACTGGCGCGCCCCCGTCGCCACGGCCTTCTACCGGGCGACCCTCGCCGACCCGCAGGGCCTCGTCCGCCGCCGGCACCTGCGCACCCGGGGGCGGGAGGTCACCGGGATCGCGGACGACCCGTTGGGGCCGCTCGGGGCGGCGCCGGACGGCGCGGTGGCGCCGTCCGGCGACTCGATGCTGCTGGAGACTCTCGCGGCGCCGCGCACCGGGCGCATGCACGACATCATCGCGACCCTGCAGGCCGAGCAGGACCGCATCATCCGCGCCCGGGCGAACGGCATCCTCGTCGTCGACGGTGGTCCGGGGACCGGCAAGACGGCGGTGGCGCTGCACCGCGCGGCCTACCTGCTCTACAACGACCGGGCCCGACTCGACCAGTCCGGCGTGCTGATCGTCGGNCCGAGCCCGGTGTTCCTGCGGTACATCGACCAGGTGCTGCCGTCCCTCGGCGAGACCGGCGTGGTCTTCGCGACCCCCGGGCGGCTGTTTCCCGGGGTCGACGCCACCGCCGACGAACCGGTCGAGGTCGCCACTCTCAAGGGCGACCCGCGGATGGCCGAGGTCGTCGCCGGGGCGGTGCGGGACCGCCAGCGCCTGCCCCGGCAGGAGCTGGTGATCAACTATGACGACCACGTGCTGCGGCTCGGCCAGGAGACCGTCGCCCGTGCCCGCACCCGGGCCCGCCGCAGCCGCCGTCCGCACAACTCGGCCCGGCGGGTCTTCCTGCGCGAGCTGCTGGCCGAGCTCACCACGCAGGTGGTCCGTCAGATCCGCGGCGGCCTGCTCGACGCCGACGAGCGCGGGCAGATCACCCGCGACCTGTGGGCGGAGGAGGAGATCCGGGCGGTCCTCGACGGGCTGTGGCCGCTGCTGACGCCGCAGCAGCTCATCGGCGACCTGTTCAGCGACTCGGCCGCGCTGGCCCGGGCGGCGGGCAACCGCCTCACGCCGGGCGAGCGTGCCCTGCTGCAGGATCTGCCCCCGGCCGTCGATCTGGCCCGACCCGGCCGGGCGCTGTCCGGTGCCGACGCGCCGCGGATGATCCGGTCCGGCGGGGTCGCCGGCCCGCGGGCGGCGGACGAGGACGATGCCGACGACCTGTTCGCCGCGGCGAACCTGCTCCCGACCGCCGCCGGCGCCGGCCCGAACGGCGCCCCTCCGGACGATCGTGGCCGGGCGGGCGATCGGGCGGGCGATCGGGCGGGCGATCGGGCGGGCGATCGGGCGGGCGATCGGGCGGGCGTGGATCCCGCCGGTCACGCGGGCCGGATTCCGGCCCCACGGACCGGTGACCCGACCGTCGGCGCCGACCTGGCGGCCGCTCGGCGGGGCGCCGGCGGGGAGCGCCGCTGGACGCCGGCGGACGTGCCGCTGCTCGACGAGGCGGCCGAACTGCTCGGTGACCCCGAGGAGGAGGCGGGCCTCGAGGCCGCCCGGCGCGCCGAGCGGGAACGGGCGGAGGAACGCGAGTACGCCCGCGGCGTGGTCGACATGCTGGGCCTGGACGGGCAGGTCGACGCGGCGGCGCTCGCCGACCGCTGGTCCGGTCCGCGGGTGCGGCGCAGCGCCGCCGAGCACGCCCGCGCCGACCGTGGCTGGGCGTTCGGCCATCTGATCGTCGACGAGGCCCAGGAGGTCTCCCCGATGCTGTGGCGGCTGCTGTGGCGCCGCTGCCCCGGGCGGACGGCCACCCTCGTCGGTGACCTGGCCCAGACCGCCCGGCCGGGCGCGCCGACGAGCTGGGCGGAGCTGCTGGCACCGGTGGTCGACGAGCGGTTCACGGTGGAGCGGCTCAGCGTCAACTACCGCACCCCGCAGGAGATCATGGATGTGGCCGCGGAGGTCCTGCGCGCGCAGAACCCGAGCCTGACCGCGCCGGTGTCGGTCCGCGCGGTGGGCCACCGCCCCACGGCGGTGCGGGTCGGCGAGGTCGCCGTCGAAGACGTCCCCGGGCTCGCGCGGCTGCTGGGGGACGCGCCGTCCCCCGCGAACGAGCCGTCCGCGTCGCTGCTGGCCGCCGTCGCACACGCCGCCAGGCGGGAGGCGGCGGCGGCCGACACCGGCCGCGTGGCCGTGATCGCCCGGCCCCGCGACGTGCTGGTCCTGCGGGCCGCGCTGATGGCCCTGCTGCCGGACCTGGCCGTCGTCCCGGACTCGGTTGATCCGGCGAGCGCCGCCGGCAACGCGTTGGATGCGCCGGTCGCGGTGCTCAGCGTGGCGGAGACCAAGGGGCTGGAGTTCGACGCGGTGGTGCTCGTCGAACCGGCCGCGCTGCTCACCGAGCCGACGCGGGGCCTCGCCGACCTGTACGTCGCGCTGACCCGGGCCACCCGCTCCCTCAGCGTCGTCTACTCCGGCGAGCTCCCGCCGGTGCTGGGCGGCCTCGACCTGGAATGACCGGACGGCCGGTGTCCGGACCGCCGGTGTCCGGACGGCCGGTCCGGACCGCCGGCGAATCGTGACCTCCGGGGTCGGTGTGGCTGGGACGGATCGGCTGGTCCGGGCGAACGGGCCGATCCCGTGCGGGAGGCGCCGTCCGGCAGCAAGGATGGTGGGGTGACACGGGACGGGGACAGGGCGCGGGATCGGGCGCTGCCAGGGGCGGGACGGGGGCATCGTCTCGCCCGGGTCCGACAGTTTCGGGCCGCCGGCCGTGCGGCGGCCACCGACCCCGGCGGCGCGGACCGGGCCGAGCTGGTCGCCCGGCTGCGGGCGGCGCTGGGCGAGCGGCCGGGCGCGTCGATCGTCGACGCCTCCGCGCGGCGGCGGGCGGAGTACTCGTCGGACGCGTCGAACTACCGGGTGCCGCCCGCGGTGGTGGTGTTCCCGCGGGAGGTCGACGACATCGCGACGGTCGCCGAGGTCTGCCGGGCCACCGGCACCCCGCTGACGACCCGCGGCGCCGGCACCTCGATCGCCGGCAACGCGGTCGGCCCCGGCGTCGTGGTGGACGTCAGCCGGCACCTCGACCGCATTGTCGCGCTGGACCCCGTCGCACGCACCGCCACCGTGCAACCCGGGGTCGTCCTCGATCGGCTGCAGGCCGCCGCCGGTCGCCATGGCCTGCGCTTCGGCCCGGACCCGTCCACCCACGCCCGCTGCACCCTCGGCGGGATGATCGGCAACAACGCCTGCGGTTCGCGCGCGATCGCCTACGGTCGCACCGCGGACAACGTGCTGTCTCTCGATGTGCTCGACGGCACCGGCCGCCGGCTGCGCGTCGGCGCGGGTGCCGGCGTCGGCGAGCGCGACGAGGTCCCCGGGCTCGACGNGTTCGTCCGGGCCAACCTGGCAACCCTGCGCACGGAGCTCGGGCGGTTCGGCCGCCAGGTGTCCGGCTACTCCCTGGAGCACCTGCTCCCGGAGCGGGGCGCGGACCTGGCCAAAGCGCTGGTGGGCACCGAGGGGACCTGCGTGGTCGTACTCGGCGCGACGGTGCGGCTGGTGGCACCCCCGCCGGCGACCGCCATGGTGGTGCTCGGCTATCCCGACATGCCGGCCGCCGCGGACGCGGTGCCGCCCCTGCGGGCGCACGGGCCGCTGGCGATGGAGGGGATGGACGCCCGGCTGGTCGACATCGTCCGCCGCCACCGGGGGGCGGGCGCGGTGCCGGCGTTGCCGGCCGGCACCGGCTGGCTGTTCGTCGAGGTCGGTGGGGACACTCCACAGCAGGCCCTGGCGGCCGGCCGGGCGTTGGCGGCCGACGCGGGGACGGCGGCGGTCCGCGTGCTGGCGACCGGGCCCGAGAGCCGCGCGTTGTGGCGGATCAGGGAGGACGGCGCGGGGCTGGCCGGGCGGACCGCCGACGGCGAGCCGGCCTGGCCCGGCTGGGAGGACGCCGCCGTGCCGCCCGAGCGGCTCGGCGCCTACCTGCGCGACTTCGAGGAGCTGCTGCGCGCCCACCGGCTGGCGGGGGTGCCCTACGGTCATTTCGGCGACGGCTGCGTTCACGTCCGGCTCGACCTGCCGCTCGGGGCAGCGCCCGGCCGGGTGCGTGCCTTCCTCGGCGAGGCCGCCGACCTGGTCGCCGCGCACGGTGGGTCGCTGTCGGGCGAGCACGGCGACGGCCGCGCCCGCAGCGAGCTGCTGCCGCGGATGTACTCGCCGGCCGCGATCGCCGCCTTCGCCGGGTTCAAGCACCTTTTCGACCCCGCGGACCTGCTCAACCCGGGCGTGCTGGTCCGGCCCCGGCCCGTAGACGCCGACCTGCGCCTGCCCGCCGCCCGCCCGTTGCCCCGCGCCGGTGGCTTCGCCTTCGCCGCCGACGCGGGGGACTTCGGGCGGGCCGTGCACCGCTGCGTGGGGCTCGGGACCTGCCGGGCGGACACGTCGGCGGCCGGCGGGTTCATGTGCCCGTCGTTCCTGGCCACCCGGGACGAGAAGGACTCCACCCGCGGGCGGGCCCGGGTGCTGCAGGAGATGGCGAACGGGACGCTGGTCCGCGGCGGCCCCGCGTCCCGGGAGGTCGCCGAGGCGCTGGACCTGTGCCTGTCTTGCAAGGCCTGTGCCCACGACTGCGCGGCCGGGGTGGACATGGCGACCTACAAGTCCGAGGTGCTGTACCGGGCGCACCGCCGCCGGATCCGGCCGGTCGGCCACTACGTCCTCGGCTGGCTGCCGCGCTGGGCCCGCCTCGTCAGCCGGGCGCCCGCGCTGGTCAACGCGGTGTTGTCCCGGCCCGCGGCGCGGCGGACCCTGCTGCGCCTCGGCGGCATGGATCCCCGCCGCGACGTCCCCGCGTTCGCGGACGAACCGTTCAGCCGCTGGTGGCGGCGGGCGGCGCCGGCGGACGGCGGGGACCGGGACGTGGTGCTCTGGATCGACTCGTTCACCGAGTCGTTCTCGCCCGAGGTCGGCCGAGCGGCGGTCGAGGTGCTGACCGCGGCCGGCTACCGGGTGATCGTGCCGCCCGGCCCGGCGTGCTGCGGGCTGACCTGGATCACCACCGGCCAGCTCGACGGGGCGCGCCGACGGCTGCGGGCGACCGTGGCGAGCCTGGCGCCGTACGCCCGAGCGGGCACGCCCATCGTCGGCCTGGAACCGTCCTGCACCGCGGTGCTGCGTGGCGACCTGACCGAGCTGCTTCCCGACGACCCGGCCGCGGCCCTGCTGGCGGGCGGGGTCCGCACGCTCGCCGAGCTGCTGGCGGCCACCCCCGGCTGGACGCCGCCGCGCCTCGACGGGGTGCGGGTGCTCGCCCAACCGCACTGCCACCAGCACGCGGTGATGGGTTTCACGGTCGACCGCGACCTGCTCTCAGCGGCCGGCGCCCGGCTGGAGGTGCTGGCCGGCTGCTGCGGCCTTGCCGGCAACTTCGGGATGGAGGCCGGGCACTACGACGTCTCCGTCGCCATCGCGGAGCGGGGCATCGGCCGAGCGGCCGCGGCAGCACCCGCCGACGCGGTGCTGCTCGCCGACGGGTTCTCCTGCCGCACCCAGGCCGCGCACATCACCACCCGGCACGGCCGCCATCTCGCCGAGCTGCTCGCCGCGCCCTCGGNCGTCGCGCCCTCGGCCGTCGCGCCCCGGACCGCCGCCACCTGACGCGGCGGTCCGGACTCGCCCTATCCGGGCTATAGGCTTGCTTGTCGGGCATCGGACGTATGCGATGAACAGCGTTCTTCGTTCCCGTCGTGGTCGCGGGAGAAGGCGGTCGTCGAACCCGGTAAAGATGCGCAGGATTACTGCGGAGAATGTCGCGGATTTCCGTGCTGGTTGGGCCGCTCGACGGGCTTCGTAGCGACGCCGGTTGTGTCTCGGAGTGTGCCTGGTGGGAGCTTGTGCCCACCTGTCGCGACNGTACGGTAATTTTTCGCTCGGCCTCGGGAGTTGTCAGGCCGGATTCGGGCCGGGGGTGTCACGAAAATGGNCCGATTCGCTGTTTCTTTTTCGGCTCCAGCTGGGGGAAATTCGTCATGCTCCTTGCCACAACCATGCCCGACAGACGCTGTGTCGCATTGCCGGCGNCCGCCCCCGGGAACGGGAACCAGCCGGCGCCGGTTCGCCTCCTGAGAATCCACCGACTGATGGCGTGCGGACCGGGCGGAGGCCAGCCGCGATGACGCCGACGAGTACCGGGGATCTTCCCGACGACCTCACCGGCCTCCTGCGCGGGCCGGTCCTGCCCCAACCCCGCACCCCACCGGACGGCCTGGCCGGCGCGGCGGCGGCGGGCGGAGCCAGGGCTGACCTGCCCCTGCCCCTGCCCGCCGACGCCATCCCCGACCTCGACCTCGACCCGCCGACGACCGCCCACCGCCTCGTGCCGGTGGCCCCGCGGCTGTCCGTCGTGGTGCCGACCCGCAACGAGGCGCACAACATCGAGCCCCTGCTGCGCCGGCTCGATGAGGCGCTGCGGGGCCTCGCCGGCGAGGTCATCTTCGTCGACGACTCCGACGACGGAACACCCGAGGCGATCGCCCGGGTCCGGCCGACGGTGAGCCTGCCGGTGCGGGTGCACCACCGCGCGCCGCGGGACCGGGTGGGCGGTCTCGGTGGCGCGGTCAGCGAGGGATTCGCCCTGTGCGCGGCGCCCTACGCCGTGATCATCGACGGCGACCTGCAGCATCCGCCGGAGACGATCCCCGCCCTGCTCGCCGCGGCTCTGCACGACGCCGCCGACGTGGTCATCGGCAGCCGTTACGCGCCCGGCGGCAGCGCCTCAGGTCTCGCCGGCACCACCCGTCACCTCGTCTCCACCGGCTCGAACCTGCTCTGCCGGCTGGCGTTCCCGCGGCGGCTGCGCGGGGTGTCCGACGTGATGAGCGGCTTCTTCCTCGTCCGGGTGGCCGCGGTCGACCGGGCGGGACTGCGTCCCGACGGCTACAAGATCCTGCTGGAGCTGCTGGCCACCGCCGGCCCGCTGCGCATCCGGGAGGTCGGCTACGCCTTCGCCGAACGGCACGCCGGTGCCTCGAACGCCTCGATGTCCGAGGGGGTGCGGTTCGTCCGACGGCTGTTCTCGCTGCGGGTGCCCCGCCCGGCGCGGTTCGCCCTGGTCGGGGCGTCCGGCACCGTCCCGAACCTGTTCGGCACCGCCGTCCTGCACCACCTTGGCCTGCACTACCTGGCCGCGGCGATCCTCGCCACGCAGGTCGCGATCGCCTGGAACTTCGCGGGTTGCGAGCTGCTGGTCTGGGACCGCCTGGCCGGCTCCCGGCTCCGCCGCTACCCGGCGTTCGCGATCATCAACAACCTCGACCTCGTCGTCCGGCTGCCGCTGCTCGCGCTGCTCGTCGGCCGGTGGGGGTTCGGCGTCGGCACGGCGACCCTGCTGTCGCTGGCCGCCGCGGTGATCATCCGCTACCTGGTGGTGGAGCGACTGGTCTACCGTCGCCGGCCGGCGGGATCACCCACGCCGACCCCGAGTGGGACCGCGGGACCGTCACGGGCATTCCGGTCCGGCCGGGCCCGGGGCGGGAGTCGGCCGGGTGGCCTGTCCTGGCCGGCGGGCGCACCGGGAGAGGAGGCCACCGATGCGGCCACGTGATCTGCGGCCACGTGATCTGCGGTCGCGCCGGCTCGCCCGCCCGACCCGGTCCGGCCGGGCCCTGGTCGCCGTGGTGCTGGCCTCGGCCGTCGGGCAGCTCGTCCTGCTGGTCGCGGGCTCGCCGGCGGCGTCGGCGCAGACCTGCTTGGACGACCAGTGGAACGCCGAGTTCCACTCCGGGACCGATCTGGGGGGCGACCCGGCCGGGCAGCGCTGCGACGCCGCCATCGACTTCGACTGGTCGGCGAACGGCCCCGGCGTCACCGGCATCGGCACCACCGGCTACTCGGTGCGCTGGACCCGTCAGTTCACCCTCGCCGCCGGCTCCTACACGGCGAGCGTGACCGGCGACGACGGCGTCCGGGTGCTCATCGACGGGCAGTCCGTCGCCGACGGCTGGGGTGACCACGGCCCGCAGACGTTCACCGGCACCCGCACCCTGACCGCGGGCGTCCACACGATCGTCGTCGAGTACTACCAGAACGCCGGCGGCGCCATGGTCGAGTTCGACCTCACCGGCGGGCCGGCGGCGCCGGGCGGCGCCGGGCCCGACTGCGCGGCGGACGAGTGGGCGGGCACCTACTTCCCGAACCGGGCGCTGAGCGGCACCGGGGTGCCCCGCTGCTCGGCGGGCGTCGACTACGCCTGGGGCGACGACGGTCCCGGCCTGACCGGCATCGGCGCCGACAACTTCTCCGCCCGGTGGACGCGGACGGCGACCTTCGCCGCCGGCACTCTGGCGTTCACCGTCACCGNCGACGACGGGATCCGGGTCTACCTCGACGACCAGCCGATCATCGACCGGTGGCGTGATCAGGGCCCCACCACGTACACGGCGAGCACGGAGGTCACCGCCGGCAGCCATGCCATCCGGGTCGAGTACTACGAGCACACCGGAGGTGCGACCGCGCGGGTCGGCTACACCCTCACACCCGCGGCCGCCTGCCANGGCCTGCAATGGTCGGCCCAGTACTTCGGCAACGTCACGCTCGCCGGCACGCCGACGCCGGCGCGTTGCGAGACCGGCCTGCACCACGACTACGGCGACGGCGGTCCGGGCGTGGCCGGCATCGGCCCGGACGCCTTCTCCGCCCGCTGGACTCGGGTCGACCGCTTCGCCGCCGGCCCGATCACGATCACCGCGACCGCCGACGACGGGGTGCGTGTCTACGTCGACGACACCCGGGTGATCGACGGCTGGAACGACCAGGGCCCGACCACCTTCACCGCCACCCCGACGGTGACCGCGGGCGTCCACACGATCGTCACCGAGTACTACGACCGGGCCGGCGGGGCGCAGATCCGCGTCGACTACACCGGCGGCGGCGACCCCGGTCCCGTCCCGCCCCCGCCGCCGGGTGGTTGCGCCTCCGACTGCGGCGGATCCTGGCAGACGCTCAGCTATCCGAGCTCCGTCCGATCGGTCCACGCCAGCGTCCTGCACACCGGGAACGTGCTGCTGGTCGCCGGTTCCGGAAACGACCTGTCCGCCTTCGACGCGCACACCTTCAAGTCCACCGTCTGGAATCCGAATACGGGTCAGTTCAAAGATGTTCCTGTTGCGGATGACCTTTTCTGCTCCGGCCATGTCCAGCTCCCGGACGGTCGAATCCTGCTGGCTGGCGGAACGGCCGCCTACTCCACCGCGACGGCCAACTACAAGGGCCTGGAGAAGAGCTACGTCTTCGATCCCGTGGCCGACACGTACACGGCGACGAACGACCTGCCTGGCGGCGGCCACTGGTATCCTAGCCTGACCGAACTGGGCGACGGCAACGTCCTCGCCGTGGGCGGCCTGGACCAGAACGCGGCCGGCAGCGTCGCGACCGAGATGTTCGACAGCTCCCGGCAGACCTGGCTCCCCGACGCCCAGGTGCCGCAGACGTACTTCTTCTGGGGCCTTTACCCGGAGCTGAAGCTGATGACGGACGGGCGGCTGTTCTACGCCGGCGTCCACACCTTCGGCAACGCGCCGACCGAGGCCGGCTCGAACATCTACGACCCGGCCACGGCGACGGTCAACGACGTGCCGGGCCTGCGCCACGTGAACCTGCGCGACCAGGGCGCCTCGGTGCTGCTCCCGCCGGCCCAGGCCGGGCGGGTGCTGACCCTGGGCGGTGGCAACGGCGACGCCGGGGCCGACGCCATTGACGCCACCGACCTCATCGACCTGCGCCAGCCCGACCCGCACTGGCAGGCCGGCCCGGATCTGCCCGCGGCGAAGATGTACGTCAGCGCCGTGATCCTGCCCGACGGGAAGGTCCTGGAGACCGGCGGCGGACGGCACCTGCGCTNCGACCCGGTGCACGAGGCGTCGATCTACGATCCGGTCGCGAACACCTTCACCTCCGTCCCGCCGGACCCCCAGGACCGGACCTACCACTCGCAGGCGTTCCTGCTGCCCGACGGCAGTGTCGCGGCGGTGGGGAACAACCCGCTCGACGGGTCGTTCAGCCAGGCGATCTCCGTCTACCGGCCGTGGTACATGGACCNGCAACGGCCCGCGATCACCCAGGCGGCCGACACGTTCGGCTACGGCTCGCGGCAGGCGCTGACGGTCGACGGCGACATCGGCCGGGTCACGCTGCTGCGGCCCGCGTCGGTCACCCACCAGGCCGATCCCAACCAGCGCAGCGTCGACCTGCCGGTCTCGGNCGGCAGCCAGGGCGGCCAGATCTCGGTCGACGTCCCCGATAATCCGAACCTGCTTCCGCCGGGGTACTACATGATGTTCGCCCAGAACACCGCCGGGGTTCCCTCGGTCGCCCGATGGGTGCGGGTCGGTTGAGCGTGCACCTGGGAGGGCCGCCCATCCGGCCCGTCCCGCCCATCCCGCCCGTTCCCGCGGCCGGGGGGCGGCGGCGGGTGCTGGTGACGATCGCCCTCGCGGTGGCGCTCGTCAACGGCGCCGCCGGGGTGATCGGCCATGGTGGTTGGCCCGGCGGCGGCTCCGGCCATCCCCGTCCCGCCGGACAGGACTCCGCCGGCCATGACTCTGCTGGCCATGACTCCGCTGGACAGGGCATCGTCGCTGCCGTCGCGCCGGCCGCCGGGCTGTCCGGTCGGGTCGTGCCCCGAGGTAACGGTAGGCCCTCCCCGGTCCCGGTCGGCTTGGACGGCTGCGACTACAACTACGTCGCGGCCGACACCGGCCGGCGGATCTGCGTGCCCCGCACCCCGCCGCCCGGCCGGCGCCTCGACTGCGCCTACCTGCGAGAACAGGGAATCGGGTCCGTCCGGGTCACCGGTCAGGACACCCGGCGGCTCGCCGGCGCGGCGCCCGCGGCCGCACGGGGCACGGTGCTCTGTGCGCCGTGACGACGTGCCGGTGATGGCGCGGCGGGGGATGGTGGCGCTGGTCGCCGCCGTCGGGATCGGTGCGCTCACCGGCTGCGGCGGGGCCGGTTCCGCGGGCGGCGCGTCCGCGGGGATGGCCGACGGGCCGCCGTCCGGTTCCGGTGCGGCGGCCACGGCCGGCGGTGGCTGGCATGGCACCGTGCCCGGGGTTGCCGTGCCCCGCCCGTCGTTCGTCCTGACCGACACCGCCGGGCATCGTTACGACTTCGCCCGCGCCACCGCCGACCGCGCCACGCTGCTGTTCTTCGGGTACACGCACTGCCCCGACGTGTGCCCGACGACGATGGCGGACCTTGCGGCGGCCCGACAGGTCGCCGGGCCCGCGATCGCGGCGAAGGTGACGGTCGTCTTCGTCACCACCGACCCGGCGCGGGACACCCCGGCGGTGCTGCGCCGCTGGCTCGCCCAGTTCGACGCCGGGTTCGTCGGGCTGACCGGCACCCCGGCGCAGATCGACGCGGCGCAGCAGGCGGTCGGCGTGCCGGTGGCCCTCGCCGACCCGGCCGCCGGTGCCGGTGCCGGTGCCGGTGCCGGCGGCCCGGCGTACCTGGTCAGCCACGCCTCGCAGGTCCTCGGAATCGGTCCGGACGACCGCGTCCGCGTGCGCTACTTCGCCGACACGACGGTCGCCGACTACGTCGCCGACCTGCCGAGGCTCGTCGCCGCCCTCTGATCCGACCCCAGCCTCCACGGCGCGCAATCCCGGAGCGCACGCGCCGCCCGCGGCGGCATCCCGCCGTTGCGACCCGCCAGGCCGGCACCCGGCCAGTCCGGCATCTCCGCCAGTCCGGCATCTCCGCCGCTCCGGCATCCCGGCGCTTCGGCCTCCCGGCGTCATGCCGCCGCGTCCCCTTCCCGTCAGGCAGGTACTCCAGTGACATCCGACTTCGAAGCACCGCGGCCCCGCGCGGTTCCGTCCGGCGCGGCCCGGCTCTCATCGGCGCACAACCACCGCGACCCGCGGGTGTCCGCCCGTCGCCGGCGGCTGGCGACGGCGGCCTGGGGGATCGCGCTGCACGTTGCGCTCGCCGCCCTGTTCGCCGGCCCGTTGGCGGTCGAGGACGGCCTGGCCTACCTGGTTCCGGCCGCGCTCGCCGTCCTCGCGCCCCGCACGTTCGGTCGCGCCGGCCCCCGCCGCCCGGCCGCGGGTTGGCCGAGACCGGGTGGTGCCGGCGGCGGTCTCGCCGTCGTCCGCGCCGCCGGGCGGGTCGATCACCGCGGCGCCCGGCTGCCGCGGATCGTCCAGCTCGCCTGCGAGTCCGTCGGCTGGTACGTGTTCACGGTCGCCGGCTCCCCGGACCTGCGGGTCGCCTCGGTCGACGGCCCCGACCTGCCCGGCTGGCTCGCCGCGACGCTGGGGGCGGCGGNGGCGATGGGTGGCACGCTGCTGCTGTCCCGGCACGAGCCGCCCGTGCCCGCGGCGCGCCACCGCCGTCGCGCGCTGTCCGTCCTGGCCGCCGCGCCGCTCGCCGCGGCGCTGGCGGTCCGCGCGGCACAGCATCACCACGCGGTGCTGCTCGCCGCGTGGACGGGGGTGTCGCTGCTGATGCTGCTCGTCGCCATCCTCACCCTGGTCCGCGGCCAGTACAGCTGGCAGCTACCCGAGCGGGTGCACCACGTCGACCTCGCCGACGTCCAGGCGCCGCGCCACCGGTTCTCGCTGATCATTCCCGCCCGCGACGAGCCGATCCTCGGCCGGACCCTGACCCAGATCCTCGCCGGTGACTACCCGGCCGACCTGCTGGAACTGGTCGTGATGGTCTCCCACGACGAGGTCGACCGGCCGACCCGGCGCATCGCCGAGCAGATCGCCGCCCGCCATCCCAACGTCCGCGTCATCGCGCCGCAGGGCAGCCAGCGCAGCAAGCCGCTGTCCCTGGAGGACGCCCGCCGGCACTGCACCGGGGACATCGTCGGCATCGTCGACGCCGAGTCGCTCATCGCCGGCGGCCTGCTCACCTACGTCAACACCCTCGCGTTGCGCCAGGCCGACGTCGGCATCTTCCAGGGCGGCGTCCAGCTCATGAACGTGCGCGGCCCGGGACGCCAGCCGCGGCCCGCCGGCGTCGGCCGGCTGCGCGCGGCGCTGCGCCGGTGGAACACCGGGACCTCCTGGTGGCGGGCCCGCAACTGCCTGGAGTACTACATCTGGTTCATGTCCCGCCTGCGCTTCCAGGCACGGGCGCGCTTCATCCCCCTCGGGGGGAACACCGTGTTCATCCGCCGGTCCGTGCTGGAGCGGCTCGGCGGCTGGGACGTCGCCTGCCTCACCGAGGACTGCGACCTGGGCGTGCGGGCCTCGGTCGCGGGCATCCGCACGACGGTGTTCTACCACCCGGACCTGACGACCCGGGAGGAGACGCCGGAGAGCCTGACGAAGCTCATCGTCCAGCGCACCCGCTGGATGATGGGGTTCATGCAGGTCCTGTTCAAGGGGGACTGGCGCCTGCTGCCGGGGGGCCGCCAGCGGATGATGGCGGCGGAGATGCTGGCCATGCCGTTCTTCCAGGCGATGGCCGGGGTGCTGCTACCCGTCTCGGGAGTCCTCACGCTGTTCCTCGCGGCGCCGACGGGCCTCGTCATCGTGTTCTGGCTGCCGCTGGCCGCCTCCGTGATGACCGTCTTCTCGGAACAGGCCGCTTTCCGGGAGTTCACCGACGCCTACGAGCTCGCCGTCGGCCGGTGGGACAGCGTCCGGCTCATCCTCAGCGCGCCGTTCTACCAGCTCGCGCTGTCGATCGCCGCGGTGCGGGCCACCGCCCGCCTGGTGCGCGGCCGACTGGAGTGGGAGAAGACGTCGCATTCCGGTGCCCATCACGGTGCCGGGGCCGGCACGGGTCGCTTCGGGCTGGAGGCGGCATCGTGACCGTCCCCGACGTGTTCGACGCTCTCGACGAGACCCTGCCACGGCCGGTGGCGTCGAGCCCCGCCGCCTGGGCCGCCGACCGGGCCCGGCTGCTGAGCGCGCGGGTGGCGGACGGCGCGCGAGCCCACCGGCGCAGCCTCGCCCTGCTCGCAGTGCTCCTGCCGATCGTCGCGGTGGTACACGGGGTCAACTTCGACGGCTGGCCCGGGCGGGTCACCGACGACGAGGGCACCTACGCCGCCCAGGCCTACTCGATGCAGTACTGGAACCGCATCGCCCACTACACCTACTGGTACGACCACCCCTTCGGCGGCTGGCTGCTCATCGCGATCTACACGAAGCTGACCGACGGCTTCCACCGGGCGGCGACGGCGGTCACCGCCGCCCGCGAGCTGATGTTCCTGCTGCACCTGGTGAGCTGTGTGCTGCTGTACCGGCTCGGCCGGCTGCTGGGCCTGCGCCGGTTCTTCGCCGGCCTCGCGCTGCTGGTCTTCTCGCTGTCGCCACTCGCGCTGTGGTACCAGCGGATGGCGTTCCTGGACAACATCGCGGTGATGTGGCTGCTCGCCGCCTTCGTCTGCGCGGCCTCCCCGCGGCGCAGCGTGGCCGCGGCGGCGCTCGCCGGGACGTTCATGGCGTTCTCGTTCTGGTCCAAGGAGACGACGCTGCTGTTCCTGCCCGGGCTGTACGTGCTGCTCTGGCAACACCGGGACTCGCGGAACTGGCGGTTCGTGCGGCGCAACTTCCTCGGCTGCCTGCTCGGGATCTGCGGCATCTACATCCTGTACGCGGCGGCGAAGAACGAGCTGTTCGAGGGGCCCGGCCACGTCTCGCTGGAATGGGCGGTGCGCTGGCAGTTGTTCGACCGGGCGCCGAGCGGCAGCGTGCTCGACACCGGCAGCGACACCTACAACGTGGTCCGCTCCTGGCTGGACCTGGATCCGTACCTGGTGCTGGCGGGCATCGCCGCGGCCGTGCCGCTGCTCGCCCTGCGCCGCCTACGGGTGGTCTCGGCGCTGCTGCTGCTCCAGTTCGGCTTCATCTTCCGCAACGGCTACCTGCCCAACCCGTACGTCACCGCGATGCTGCCGTTCGCGGCCCTGTGCGCCGCCGGCCTCCTCGACGCCGCGCTGCCCCGCACCCCGCTGCGAGTCGCCGGTGCTGACGGCGAACGCGACGGCGACGGCGGCGCGCGGGGCGTGCCGGGATGGTTGACGGCGGTGTGGACCGGACTGCGTCGAGGTGCGGTGGCCGTGGCCGTGGTCGGCTCGGTGGTGACGCTGGCCTGGGACTGGACGCCGAAGATCCACACGGCGCTGACGGTGGACGCGAGCGCCCCGAGCCGAGACGCCACCCGCTGGTTCCTTGCCCACATCCACGACAATGGCACGGTCATCACCGACGACATCGCCTGGACCGATCTCGTGGTCGNCGGNCGCCGACCGCTGCCGGTGTGGTTCTACAAGCTCGACCTCGATCCGGAGGTCCGCGGCCACTTCCCGCACGGCTGGAAAGACGTCGACTACCTGATGATGGGCAAGCCCCCGGACTCGGTGCTTGCCGAGGTCCCGATCGTCGCCGAAGCCCTGCACCACTCGGTGGTGCTGAAGTCCTTCGGCAACGGCGAGATCGAGATCCGCCGTGTCCTCCCTCCCGGCTGCCGCCCCGACATCCCGCCCGCCCACTGCGGCCCTGACGCGTCCCAGCGGTTGTCTCCGTCCGCCGGGGCAGGTGACTATAATTCTGACCATGGATACGCTCCCGTTGGCGGAGGTCAAGGCCCGGTTGTCCGAGTTGGTGACCCGGGTTCAGGAGCAGCACGACCAGGTGACGGTGACGCGCAACGGCCGGCCGGCGGCAGTGGTCGTCTCGGTGGAGGAGTGGGAGAGTCTGCACGAGACTCTGGAGATCCTCTCCGACGCCGAGACGGTGTCCTCTCTCCGGGTGGCCCGTGAGGAGATCGCCCGAGGCGGGGTCTACACGACCGACGAGGTGCTCGCGGCGTTCCGTGAACGAGGTCAACAGAGCGCGTGAGCGATCTCTACGACGTGCAGTGGTCGCGTTCGGCACGTCGGGCGATCGCCGAGGAGCTGCCGGAGTCGGTGGCGTCCGCGGTGCTGAAACTCGCCACCGGCCCGCTGCGGGAGGAGCCGCGTCGGGTGGGCAAGNCGCTGCACGAGCCCTTCGACGGCCTGTGGTCGGCGCGCCGGGCCACCTACCGGGTGATCTATAGCATCGACGACGACAAACGTCTCGTCATGATCGAGATGGTCAAGCGCCGGCGGCACTCCTACCGTCCGTGACGCGGGTGAAAGACCCTGGTGGACAGCGTGCCCCAGGGGGCGAGCCGGCGATCTGGTTCCAGTACGCCACTTGCCGTGCCNTGTCCGTTTTCCCAGGTCGCGGCGCTCCCGATGTTCCGACGTGACCCTCGCTGCCTTGTGTTGCCGGAAGATCTGCACCCATAATGAGTCCACGTCCGCACCGCGCCGAATGTTTTTGTCGATCGCGGCCTCGGGTGCATCGCAGTGCCTCGCCCAGGATGTCACCTGGCTGGCCGACACTGCCCGACTGGGCTGGGCAGCGCTGATTTACGCCGTCCACGCCCGTCAGATCATAAGAATGCGGCTCGACTGATTGAAATAAATGGGCGGTGGGAGGTGTTCGCGGCGTTCTGTGGGCGAAATCTCGCTGACCGTCCTTGGTGGAGGAATCACAGCTTCAGGTAAGCGCGAGCAGTGCGCCGAGGGCGAAGNCGACCGCGGCGAGCCAGACGAGGGTCGGTAGCGCGTGCAGCCAGCGCGCGAGTGGTCGCCGTCCGGACGTTCCGGCAGCCCCGTCCGGCGGTCCCGGCTGGGCGGGCACCGGCTGTCCGTACGTCGGCGGCTGGCTGGGCACCGGGGCACGGCCTGCCGCCGGTGTTCCCGGTGGCGAGGCTGCGGGGCGGGGGAGGGAAGCGGGTGGGGGTTGGGGGGTGCCTTGGCCGGCGAGGACGGTCTCCTGGTCGGCGACGTCAGGGGCGGCGGGTGGGGCGGGCGGGCGGGGCGCTGGGGGNGGGGGGATCAGAACGACGAGTGGGCCGTTCGCGGCGCCGAGGTGCACCCGGACCTCGCCGCCGGTGAGGGGGACGCTGACCCTGCGGGTGCCGTTGACCCAGATGCCGTTGGAGCTGATGTCGCGGGCGAGCCAGCCGTCGCCGCCGGGTTCGAGCCGCAGGTGGCGGCGGGAGACCCGGCCGTCGGCGAGGACGACGTCGCAGTCCCGGCCGCGGCCGACGACGTGCTCGCGGTCGGGCGGTAGGACGGTCTCGCCGGCCGGGGTGACGATCCGCAGCCCTGTCGGGTCCACTGCTGGTCCTCTCGAAGCGGCCCGGCCGGTGGCGGGGCTGGGGTCGGCTGGGCGGGTGTCGGCCGGGACAGGCCGGGCCGGGACAGGTTGGCCGGGCGCATTGGTGCGGTTGGTCGGCTGGTGCGGGGTTCGCTTACATCCTCACTGTCAGGCGGGGAAGATCTCGTCGCCGCGGACGGTCACCGCGACGGGGGGCAGGGGTGCCTTGGCCGGGCCNGCGACGGGTTGGCCGGTGCGGGTGTCGAAGGCGCTGCCGTGGCAGGGGCAGCGGATCCGGCCCTTCGACACCGCGTTCACCGAGCAGCCCTGGTGGGTGCAGACGTTCGAGAAGCCCTGGACCTTGCCGGCGGCGTCCCTGGTCAGGACGATGCCGGCGTCGTCGAGGATGAGCCCGCCGTCCGCCGGCACGTCGCCGACCCGGGCCAGCGGCGCCCCCTTGCCCCTCGAACCGCCCGCGCCCGAACCGCCCGAAGCGTCGGAGCTTCCCGAGCCGCCTGAGCCGCCTGAGCCGCCTGAGCCGCCTGAGCCGCCTGAGCTTCCGGAACTGCCGGCGGCGGCCGACGTCCGGCCGTGGTCGCCGGACCGGCCGGACGACGATTTCGCCGCGTCACTGTGATCTGCCACGACGTAGCCGACTGCCCCGGCGGCCACGGTCACCGCGATTCCCGGAACAATGGTTCGCCGGCTCGGTGCTTCCTGGGTCATCGTCGCTTCCTCGATATCGGGCCCGGGAGCATCGGCTCAGACATGGGGAATTCCGGACTGGGTGAAGAACCACAGCGAAGCGCTCAGCCAGAGCACGACGAGCGACGCCAGCACCGTGGAACCGAGCACCGGCAGCGCCCACCCGGGCAGGCCGCGCACCCGCAGGCCGAGCATTTTCGCCGCATAGGCGCCGTAGAAGAGGCAGCCGACCACACTGTGCACCAGAACGCGGGCATCGGTGTCGGCGAAACCGAGCGCCCAGATGCAGTGGAAGGCGACCGGCAGGGTCAGGACGAACGCGGCCGTGCCGCTCCATCGGTGCAGCCCACCGGCCCAGGAAGGGGCCGGTCCCGCGCCGGGCAGCCGGCCCCACATCCACAGCGCCGTGATGAGCTGGACGATCAGCAGAAGCGCGGCCGCCGTCGTCAGCCACGCCTTCATCGGCAGCATTCCGGAAAAGCCGAGGGTGAACACGGGCCGGCCGACCGGGTCATGGACTTTCGCATACACGCCCAGCGACACGGCGACGGCGGCGCCGAGCAGAAGAACACCGGCCGCCGTCACGCCATGGCCGGTCGATTGTTTGGGCGCCTGTGCGCCGACTGCCATGCCGCCCCCATCCCGCCAACGATTGTTTCTGCGGCAACTATGCCCGAAGGATTCGGTTCGCGCAGGCGATCGTCGGCGGGATGACAAATTTGTTGCGGACCTTTCGGGTCCGCTTATGGCGCCGATCGGCTCAGGTGCGGGCGCGGGCGCGGACGGCGCGGCGGAGTTCGTCGGTCGCGTCGATGACGACCCGGCGCAGCACCGGGTCGAGGCCGCCCCGGTCGAGCAGGGCGTCGGCGTCCCGCAGCGTCCCGGCAGACACGGCGTACTGCGGGTAGGCGAAGGTGGCGATCTGGCGGGCGGCGTGCGGGGTGCGCCGCGCGCTCATCGCCGGCATCTGCTCGAAGTAGCGGGCGACGTAGTCGGCGGTGAGGTCGTCCTGCTCGGGCTGCCAGAAGCCCTCGGCGGTCGCCCCGATCAGCCGCGCGGACGCGCTGTCGTCGGCCACGATCAGCTCCCAGGCGCGCGCCTTGGCCGCGGCGTCCGCGATGGCCGCGCGGGCTCGCGCCGCGTGTTNGGCGGCGCGGGCGCTGCGGTCGCGCCGGCCCTCCGCTGCGATCTCGGTCTCGCCGGCGCGGCCGAGCACGACCAGGNGGTGCAGCAGCGTCCAGCGCAGCTCCGGGTCGATGAGCAGCCCGGCGGGCACGTCCTGCCCGGCGAGCCAGGCGGCGAGTCCGTCGACCTCGCCGGGTCCGCTGCAGCCGATGACGCCGCGCGCGGCCGAGAGCTGCCGGCCGCTGCCGGGGGCGGCGTCCGCCAGCGCCCGCAGACACGCGGCGTGCAGTCGCGCGGCCGCGGCCGGCCGGGCGGACGGGGCGAGGTAGCGGGTGAGCGCGGTGGCGCGGGCGAAGCGCAGGGCGTCCTCGAAGACGGCGAGCTGGGTCTCCGAGGGCAGCGCGGAGGCGGCGAGCGCCAGGTAGTCGGCCGCGGGCCACTGCGCGTCGCGGGTCGCGTCGGCCGTCGCCGCCCAGATCATCGCGCGGGCCAGCGGATCGGCCACCCGAGGCAGCACGGCCGGCAGGGCCGCCAGGTCCGCCGGGGTGAACCGCACCTTCGCGTAGGTCAGGTCGCCGTCGTTGACCAGCAGCAGCCGGCCGGCCGCGGTGCCGGCCAGCGCGGTGACCGTGGTCCGCCCGTCCGCCGCGGCCGGGTCGATGTCGACCTCGACCCGGCGCAGCAGCTCGATCGGCGCGGCGTCGCCCTCGTCGGTCTCGCCGCCGTCGCCGTTGCCCGTGCCGGTGCCGGTGCCGTCGAGGGCGTTGCCGCTGCCGACGACACTGCCGCCGTCACGGCCGGCGCCGTCCGCTGGGCCGTAGACGCCGATGCCGAGGCGGTGCGGGCGCAGCGTCGGGTACGCCTCCGGCGCCGTCTGGACGACCGTGACCTGCTGGTAGCGGCCCTGGGCGTCGACGGTGACCTGCGGGCGCAGGGTGTTGACCTGCTCTCGGCGTAGCCACAGCTCCGCCCAGCCGGTGAGGTCGCGCCCGCTCGCCTCGGTCAGCGCGGCCAGCAGGTCGGCCAGGGTGGCGTTGCCGTAGGCGTTGCGGGTGAAGTAGGCACGCAGTCCCGTCAGGAACGCCTCGTCACCCACCCAGGCGACGAGCTGGCGCAGCACGGAGGCGCCCTTGGCGTAGGAGATCCCGTCGAAGTTCAGCAGTGCCAGCGCGGTGTCGTCGACGTTCGCCGGCGCGACCGGATGGGTGGAGGGCCGCTGGTCGGCGGCGTAGCCCCAGCCCTTGCGGCCGACGGCGAAGCTGGTCCACGCCTCGGTGAACCGGGTCGCCTCGGCGGTCACCCGGTAGCCCATGTACTCGGCGAACGACTCGTTCAGCCACAGGTCGTCCCACCAGCGCATGGTGACCAGGTCGCCGAACCACATGTGCGCCATCTCGTGGGCGATCACGACGGCGCGCAGCTCGCGCTCGGTGTCGGTCACCGCCGAGCGGTAGACGAACTCGTCGCGGAACGTCACGCAGCCCGGGTTCTCCATCGCGCCGGCGTTGAACTCCGGCACGAACGCCTGGTCGTAGGTGCCGAACGGGTAGCGGTCGGCGAACAACTCGTGGTAGCGGTCGAGGCACGCCCGGGTGACGTCGAAGATCTCCGCCGCGTCGGCGTCCAGGTAGGGCGCGAGCGAGCGGCGGCAGACCAGGCCGAGCGGGATGCCGTCGTGGCTGTCCTCGACGACGTGGTACGGCCCGGCGACCACCGTCACGAAGTAGGTGGCCAGCGGCGGGGTCTCGGTGAACTCCCAGCGGCCCGGGGCGGTCTGCCGGCCCNCCCCGTTGGCCCGCACCACCCAGTCGGGGGGCGCCAGGACCGTCAGCCGCACCGGCGCCTTGAGATCGGGCTGGTCGAAGCAGGCGAACATCCGCTGGGCGTCGTCGAGGAACGTCTGGGCGTACAGGTACACCTCGCCGTCCTCGGGATCGGTGAACCGGTGCAGCCCCTCACCCGTGTTCGAGTAGCGCATCGTCGCCGTCACCGTGAGCTCGTTCGACGAGACGAGGTCGGTGAGTGGCAGCCGGTTGCCGTCGAGCGCCGCCGGGTCCAGGAGCCGGCCGTTGAGCCGCAGGAGGTGCGCGGTGACCGGCTTGAGCTCGGCGAACGTCGCCGTCCCGGCACCGATCGCCGGGTCGCGCAGGCTGAAGCGCACCCTGGTCGTCGAGCCGAACTCCGTCGACGCGCGGGCCGCCGTCAGGTCCAGCTCGATGTCGTAGCCGTCGACGCGCACCAGATTCGCGCGGGTCACGGCCTCGTCCCGGGTAAGGGTGTGCATACCGCGAACCTACGAGATGGCCGGCCCCGGGGATGGTGGTCCCGCCGGACGTCCGGTCAGGGGTTGGCCGACTCCCGGGCCGGTCGATCCGCGACCCGCTCCCGCGCCGCGGACCTGCGCAGCCAGGTCAGGCCCAGAACGGGCAGGATGACCGGGATGAACAGGTAGCCGCTGCCGTAGTTCGACCAGACCGCCTGGTCGGGGAACGCCGCCGAGTCCACGACGCTCGCGGTCCCCACGGCGAGCACCCCGGCCAGCTCGGTCGCGCAGGCGGCGACGGCGACCCGATGCCAGGCCGCGCCGGGACGGGCCAGCGCCACCGTCGCGACGACGTAGACCACGGCCGCGAACGCCGAGAGCAGGTAGGCCAGCCGGGCGTGGTCGAACTCGGTGGAGATCTGCACAGCCGACCGCGAGCAGGCGGCCACCGCGNAGATCGCGTAGACCGTGACGAGGATCCGCCCGGGCCCGCCCGCCGTCCGCGAGCCGCCGCGGCCGCGCTCCGCCGGGCCTGCCGGCCTTGTCTCATCCACCGACCTTGTCTCATCCACCTGTGCTTCCACCTGTGNTCTCCCAGACCTGACCCAGCCGGACGACGATGATGGCGACGGCGAGGCACGCGATGCCCAGCACCCCGCTGCCCCACCGGGACCGATCACCCAGGGACCACCACACGCCCACGGGCAGCGCCACGACCGAGGCGATCAGGTACAGCACGAAGTTCACCGGCTGGTCGGCGTGCGACCCCCGGGCCACGACGACGATCGCGGCGATCACCTGGGCGAGCAGGACGGCCTCGACCACCCCGGCCGCGGCCAGCAGCCCCACCCCGACGGCCCGGTCCCGCCAGGTCTGCAGCAGACAGGCCACCCCGGCCACGAGCGCGCAGGCGATGGACGCGGCCGCCAGTCCGTCGATCATCGGCCGTGCCCCGACCCGCCGTCCGCCCGCATCCGTCCGCCCCTTCCGGGTTCGCCGCGCGTCCCGCCGCGCGGTCGTCCGTGCCCCTGTCTACGACGGATGGTAGAAGGTTGCGGCCGAACCCGTCAGACGGGACACCTCGCNCGGCAGGTTGCCACGCCGGCGCGGCCTGAGCCCCGGCGATCGTTGCGGTTCCGCGGAACCGCGGAACCGCGCCATGCTTGTCGCCTCCGGCCTCGGCGATGCAGGGAACGGCGGTCACGAGGAGCGGCGACCGAGCTCTCTTTCGGTGAGAGGTGAGAATCAGAGAGTCAGTCTGGGTAGCGGGGGTGATCCAGAAAATAGCCGCGGATGGCGGCGATGAACCCGTCCCGCACGTCGGTGACGAGCGCGGCCGGCAGGGCAGGCCAGGTCGACCCGCCCGGGAGACGGCCCAGCAGCGTGCATTCGGTGACGACGCACCCGGCTCCGGCGGCATGCATCCGAGCGTCGCCGGCGACGACCTGCAACCCCAGCTCGCTGAGACTCCGCAGCCGGTCGGCGATCTCGTCGCGCCCGCGCAGCAGGCGCGGCAGCGGGCCGGCCGGGTCGGCGAAGGGGAAGGCCGCGACCGCATCCGGGTCGAACAACGCCGTGAGCTCGAGCCAACGGCCGTCGCCGGCACCGGCCAGCAACTGATTCATCACCTCCTGGCAGGTCAGGGCGGTGCCGTGGACCACGCGGTCGGCGAGGGCCGCGCGGTCGGTGGGGGCGTCGCGGTCGGTGAGGGCCGCGCGGTCGGTGAGGGCGTCGAGCAGGCCGGGGAAGCGGCTGTCGACGTCGGCGGCGCGCAGGCGCATCCGCCGCTGCCGGCCATCCACGGTCGTCGAGGTCAGGCCGGCCTCGCGCAGGACCCGCCAGTGGTTCGACAGCGTCGACTTCGGGATGTCCAGGCCCGCCGGGGCGCAGGTGACGTCGGGNTGGGCGCGCAGGCGGCGGACGATCTCGAGCCGGACCGGGTCGCCCAGCGCATGCAGGATCACCGCCAGGTCGAGATCCGCGGTGGCCGGATGGGGCAGGCGTCGCACGGCGTCANCATACGGCAGACGGTTTGATAGTTCGGAAATCTCGAACTATCTTTCTGTCATGATCCCTATCGGTCTGGTCCTCGAGCCCCCCGCTCTCGACGTCCCCAATGCCGTCGACGACCTCGTCGCACGGGCCCGGTGGGCGGCCGGCACCGGCCTGGCGTCGCTCTGGCTGGGGCAGGGCTACGGCCTCGACGCGTTGACCGCGCTCGCCCTGCTCGGCCGGGAGATCCCGGCGATCACGCTGGGCACCGCGGTGACAATCATTCCGGGGCGGCATCCGATCGCGATGTCCAGCCAGGCCCAGACGACGCAGGCGGCGACCGGCGGCCGGCTGCGGCTCGGCCTCGGCGTCGGGCATCGCGCGTCCGTCGAGCAGCGCTTCGGGCTGCCCTTCGACCGGCCGGCGCTGCGGATGCGGGAGTACCTGGCCGCGCTGCTCCCGCTGCTGCGCGACGGCGCCGCCGACGTCCGCGGCGAGACCGCCACCGCGGTCATCGGCGGCGTGGGCGCGCGGGTGGCCGGGGCCGTGCCGCCACCGCCGGTCCTGGTCGCCGCGCTCGGCCCCGCCATGCTGCGCGTCGCCGGCGAGGTGGCGGATGGCACGGTGACCTGGCTGGCGGGCGTGCGGACCATCGGCGAGCACATCGTCCCGGCGATCATCGACGCCGCCGCGGGGCGAGCCGCTCCCGAGGTCGCCGTCGGCCTGCCCGTCTGCGTCACCGACCAGCCGGACGAGGTGCGCGAGCGCGCGGCCGGGTCGCTGGCGCTGTTCGAGTCCATCCCCTCCTACCGGGCGATGCTGGACCGGGAAGGGGTCGCCTCCGCGGCCGAGGTCGCGATCATCGGCGACGAACGGCAGGTCGAGCGGGAACTCGGCCGCCTNGCCGCCGCGGGTGCGACCCACGTCCTGGCCAACCTGCAGATCGCCGGCGTGGCGGAGCGGGCCCGCACGGTCGAGCTACTCGGCGCGCTGTCCCCGAGTGCCGGATGAGGCCGACTCGCAGCCTTCCCCGGACGACCTCGAACGACGCCCGGGACGCGGAAACGGGCCGGCCGGTGCGGTAGCGTCGGCGCGAGGGGGCCGGCGTGGATGTCGAGGCGAACCTGCGGCTCGTCGTGGGCCTCGGGTTGCTGCTCGCCGCGGCCGTCGCCTGCCTGACCTGGGCGCGGGTGCCGCGGCGCCGGGACGTGCTGACCGCGTCGGCCCGCGCGGTGGTCCAGCTCGCCGTGATCGGCCTCGCGCTGCGAGGGGTGTTCGCCGCGCCGCCGGCCGCGGCTGCCGTGCTCGCCGTCATGCTGGCGGCGGCCGTGGGGACCGCGTCGCGCCGGCTGGCCGGCTTCCCGGCGGTCGTCCGCCGGGTCGGCGTGTCCTGCCTGCTGGGCGCGACGGTCGCCCTGGGCCTGGTCTTCGCCGCCGGCGCGGTGGAGGCGACCGTGCGCAACCTCGTCGCTCTCGCCGGCAGCGTGGTCGGCGGGACGATGACGGCCTGCACGCTGACCGGCCGCCGGCTCGCCGACGGGCTGCGCCGCCGCCGCGACGAGGTGGAGGCGTGGCTGGCGCTCGGCGCGACGCCGCGGCGGGCCGTCGTCGACATCGCCCGCGAGAGCGTCGCCGAGGCGCTCGTCCCGCCGCTCGACCAGACCCGCACCGTCGGGCTCGTCTCGCTGCCCGGGACGTTCGTCGGCGCGCTGCTCGGCGGCGCCTCCCCGGCCGCCGCGGCCCGGTTCCAGGTGATCATCCTGGTCGCCATGCTGACCGCGCAGAGCATCGCGGCGGTGTCGTTGTCCTACTTGCTCGGCGCGCCGGCGCAGCTCCCGCCGGTGGCGGCGGAACCGCCGCCGCGGCCCCCGGCCGGGGGCCGCGGCGGCCTGGGCACGTACCTACCCCGATGGCCCCGCCGGCCAGGTGCGCCGCGGCGTGAGCCGCCGTGAGCCGCCGGGTGCGCCGGCCGGCGCGGGTCAGTCCGCGGTGGGCTCGAGCACGAAGACCGGGATCTCGCGCTCGGTCTTGCGCTGGTACTCGGCGTAGTTCGGGAAGGCGGCGACGGCGCGCTCCCACCACTGCGCCTTCTCGTCGCCGGTGACCTCGCGGGCGACGTAGTCGCGCCGGACCGGGCCGTCCTGGAGCTCGACGTGCNGGTCGCCGAGGATGTTGAAGTACCAGACGGGGTGCTTGGGCGCGCCGCCGAGGGAGGCGACCGCCGCGTAGGCGCCGTCGTGCTCGACCCGCATCAGCGGCGTCTTGCGGATCTTGCCGGACTTCGCCCCGCGGGTGGTCAGGACGATGACGGGCAGGCCCTGCAGGACGGTGCCNCGGGTACCGCCGGAGCTCTCGTACTCCTCGACCTGGTCACGGACCCACTGCGCGGGACTCGGCTCATACTCTCCGGTGAGTGGCATGCGTACCAGTCAACACCACCGGGTACCGCGCGGTCGGGTGGACAGGCCGGCTGGCAGGCTGGATGGATGACGGGTGCGCAGGCGACGGACGGGGGCGCCCTCGCCGCGGCCCGGCTGGCGGCTCAGGGATTGACGGGGACACCGGCCCGGGACCCCGTCGACGTCGTCGGACGCCTGCTCGCCGTGCAGGGCCAGGATCCCCGCGGCCTGCGGCTGGCGATCCGGTCCCGGACCCGCGGGTTGCATGCCGCCGACGTCGACCGGGCGCTGTCCGACGACCGGTCGCTCGTCGTGACCTGGCTCAACCGCGGCACCCTGCACCTCGTGCGGGCCGAGGATCACTGGTGGCTGCGGGAGCTGACCGCGCCGGCCATGGCCGCGCAGATCCGGCGCCGGCTGGCGCAGGAGGGCGTCTCGCCGGACGCCGCGGAGCGGGGCGTGGCCCGGATCGAACGTGCGCTGACCGACGACGGCCCCCTGTCGCGCGGCGAGCTGCGGGAACGGGTCGAGGCGGCCGGGGTTCCGACTGCCGGGCAGGCCATGATCTATCTGCTCATCGTCGCCGCGACGCGCGGCCTCGTGGTGCGCGGACCCGTCGTCGGCACCGAGCAGAACTACGTGCTGGTCCGCGACTGGCTCGGCGCGCCGCTGCGGGAGTTCGACCGGGACGCCGCCCTCGCCGAGCTGGCCCGCCGCTACCTCGCCGGACACGGCCCGGCCGACGAGCGCGACCTGGCGCGCTGGGTGGGCCTGCCGCTGCGGGACGCCCGCCGCGGCCTCGCCGCCGTCGCCGCCGACCTGGTGACGCGCGCCGACGGCCGGCTCGACCTGCCCCGTGGCGACGGGCCGGCGCCGGGCCTGCCGGCGCCGCGCCTGCTCGGCCCGTTCGACCCGGTCCTGCACGGCTGGGACGGGCGGGACTGGTTGGGCGCGGCCGGGCGGGCCGTCACGGTCAACGGCATCTTCCGACCGGTGATCCTCGTCGACGGGCGGGCGGCGGGAACCTGGTCGATGCCCGCCGGCCGCGTCGAGCTCGCGCCGTTCACCGACCCGCCGGACTGGGGGCCGGCGGTGGCGGAGGCGCTGCGCGCCGAGGCCGCGGACGTCCGGCGCTTCCTGGCGCCCCGCCCCGGCTGAGCCCAGGCGGGCCGGCGCTGGGGAGGCCGGCGCTCAGGCGGAGACGTTCAGGAGGAGAACAGCATCCGGGCGAAGCCGCCATGCTTGTAATGGCCGCCGTGGCCGTGGCCGCCATGGCCGCCGTGGCCCCACGCGGGCTGGGCGTAGCCGGGCTGTGCGTAGTGCCCCGGCTGTGCGTACGGCGCCGGCGCGGGCGGCGGGGGAGGCGCGGGCTGGGACCACTGCGCCTCGAGCCGGGTGAGGGCCTCCAGCTCGCCGTAGTCCAGGAAGATGCCGCGGCAGCCGTCGCACTGCTCGATCTGGATGCCGTTGCGGTTGTAGGTCCGCATCATCGCGTGGCACTTGGGACACTGAAGCGTGTAGCTCACGGGGCACAACCTGCCGTTCGATGCGGGAGACATCCGACGTCGCCGGTAGCGTACCGACCNCCGTCAGATCATCCGTTGCGCAGTCGGGATCGCGACGCGTCGCCGACCGTCCCCGCGATGCGCGCGCAGGCGTCGACGAAGGCCAGACCGACCTCGTCCGGCCCGGTCTCCGGGTCGGCGGCGAGGTGGGCGGCGACGGCGGTGGCGGCGTACTCGACCGTGAGAGCCCGCGCGGGCAGGTCGAGCGCCGCCCAGGGATCGTCCGGGTCCGCCACCGCCGGGCCGTCGCACGCCGCGTAGGCATCAAGGAAGCGCGCCCACATCTCCACCGGCAACAGGCCGGTCGCGAACCAGGCCGCGGGCCGGGCCAGGTCCCAGGCCGGATCCCCGAGTCCGAGGTCGTCCACGTCGATGATCCGCCAACCGGCCGCGGGCAGGGCGACGAGCTGCCCGAAGTGCCAGTCGCCGTGGATCACAGTGGTGGGCCGCCCGGCCCGGATCGCGGGCGGGGACGGCGGCGTCGTCGAGGCGAGCGCGGGCGGGGGCGTCGACGGCGAGGGCTCGGTCAGTGTGGCCCAGGCGGCGAGGACGGGATCGACGAGCGGGTGGCCGACATGGCGGCGTAACCGGGTCACCCGGTCGGTGAGTCGGCGCAGCACCGTGGCCGGCGGCAGCTCGGTCAGGTCCGTCGGGCTCACCGGGACGCGGTGCAGCCGGGCCAGCAACGCCGCGGCCTGCTCCCAGGGAGCGTCGTCGGCGTCTTCGGTCCCCAGGTTCGCCCCGGCCGGCCAGGCGCTGACCTGGTGCGCGCCGAGGCGAACCGCGTACGTTCCCGGCGCGGGCGCCAGCTCCAGCGGGGTGAGCAGCACGGGGCGCAGGGCTGGCCGGGCGGCGAAGCGCAACCGGGCCGCGAGATGGTCCGGATCGGCGGTGTCGGCGTGTGCCTTGAGAACCACCTCGCCGCAGCGCACGATCAGCCGGTCGTCGCGCCGCGACACCACGGCGGGCGGGCCGCCGGCCTGGTCCGGGCGCAGCCGGTCGGCGAGCCGCGCCATGCCCGCCAGCAGCGCGGCCTCCGCGACGTCCGGGCCGCTCACCTCGGTCGGGCCGTTCACCTCGGTCGGGCTCAGCGGGCTGGCTTGCGCAGGCGCCAGATGCACTCGGACGGCCACCGCCGGGCCCACGCCTCGTCACCCCGCTCGGGTTGCTCGGCCCGCTCCCGGGTCGACCCGCCCGCAGCCTCCACGTCGTACACCTGCTGCCCGTCGCGGCCGTCGTGGGCCGGCGCCGACGGGCGCGGCTCCAGCAGGTCCTCGATGACGAGACCGCAGTCCCGGAACAGCCTGATCCACGCGCCGTAGGGCAGGTTCGCGCTGACCAGGCCGTCCGCCTCGGGCAGCAGGCGAAGCGCGAAGTAGTCCCGGATCAGGCGGGTGCCGGGGGTGTCCCGGCCCGGCCGCACGGTGATCTCGTAGATCGGGCTGACGTGGCTGAAGGCCAGCAGGCCACCCGGGCGCAGCACCCGCGCCGCCTCCGGCATCGCCCGCAGCGGGTCGGCGAAGCAGAACGCGCCGTGATCGGCGAAGACGATGTCGAACGACTCGTCGGCGAAGGGCACCGACTCCGCGCTCGCCTGTACCAGCGGGAAGGTCAGCCCGGTGTCCGCGGCGAGCTTGCGGCTGTGCAGGAGCTGCCGCTCCGACAGGTCGAGCCCGACCGCGCGGGCGCCCCGGCGGACCAGCGCCGTCGACCACTGCCCCCCGCCACACCCCATCTCCAGCACGTCCCGCCCGGCGACCTCGCCCAGCACGCCCAGGCTGGACTCCGGGATCGCCCACAACCCCCAGGAGATGTCGCCGGTGAACGCCTGCCGGCGGATCTGCGGGGCGTTCAGGCGCTGGTAGTCGTCGGAGATTTCGTTCCACCGAGCCCGGTTGGTGCGTACATGGGCGTTGCCGTCGATCATCCTGGCCTCGTCCTTCTCCCGGCGGACGCGGCTCGGCGTTCCACCCGCGCCGCCNCAGGGCGGGCTCGGGTCAGGACGGGGCGGACCGGGATGCCGGGTCGCCGGGCGGGGATCATCCCGATCGGCGGCTGTCGTGATGGATCAGATCGCTCGATCGGTCATCGTATGAGACCGGGACGAACGCGGACGTCCGGTGTCCCGCCGCGCCCGAGCGGGGCCCTTCTGGCCGCCAGTCCGACTGGTGATCCGGGGATGGCGGCGAAGGAGTCGATCTGCCCGCCGTGGCGTGCCTCGNCGCCGTGGCTGCGGTCCATCCTTCGCTGCCCGGATGGCGGTTTGAGGCCCGCGGGCCGTGGCCGCCCCGTGCCGAGAAACCGCGGACCGGCCCCTTCGGGAATGGTTCAAACCGCGCCGATCCGGCATCGCATGATCGGCGTCGGACGGTCGGAAGGCGTGTTGTCTCATGCGTCTGCCGGTATCCGGACAGCCTGGACGGAATTCGGTGCGTCGGGCACGCTCGATCGCGTGGCGAGAGAGCGCAAGAGATCCAGCCGGTACTTCCGGCCGCCTGATGAGCAGCTCGTCCTGGGCCTCATGACCTGCCCGTCCTGCAACGGGACCCGGTACCAGACCCGTCCGCAGGCCGAGGTCGACGAGGACGGACTTTTCGACGGTGATGCCAACATTAAATGTCGGGAATGCGGGGGTAGCGGAAAGGTCCCGCCGCGATGAAAAGGTCGGTGCCGGTACAGGCGGATTTCATCTACCTTCGGTGCCCGGAACACCGGGGTCGTCAGCCTCGCCAGGGCCTGAAGACGATGCTGCGGCCCGGTGCGGAATGTCCGCGGTGCCGCATGGTGCGAGCGCCGGACCCGCCCGGCTCGGGCGACCGGCCGGGCAAGCCCGGACACCCGGCGGACGGCGGCCCGGCCCCGTCGGCGTGAGCGGGCGGAGCGGGCCGCCCGAGTGTCAGCCCTTGGGGTCGGCGACGGCTGTCGCGGTGCGCGTGTTGCCGGCGACCGTGGCGCGGACGGTGACGGTCGCGCCCTGGTGGATGTCGGTGACCTTCGCGGACTTCCCGTCGGCGCGGAACCTCGTGTCGCCGTCGATGACGTAGCTGGCCGCGTAACCGTCCTCGCTGGTCACACTGATCGAGGTCGCGCTGATCGCGGTCACCTTGCCACGCTGCCCGTCGACGACCTGGAAGCCCTTGGCCGTCTTGATGGTCGCCTCGCCGTGCAGGCCGCGCTCGGCCAGGCGGTGCTCGCGCCGCAGCCGGCGTGCCTCGGCCGGCTTCGGGCGGTCCTCGGTGGACGGCGGCACCGCCGCGGAGGTCGGTGCCGCCGCGGCGGTCTGCGCTACCGGCACCGGCGCGGCGGACGCGGCCGTACCGCTGAACCCGAGACCAACCCCCAGGCCGAGCCCGAGTAGCCCCGCCGCCGCCACACCCGCACCCCGCCGTCCCGTCAGGAATTTGCCCATCTCTGCCGTCCTTTCCCGGTGGCGCCCGCACGCCGTGCTCGGACCTGGCGACCAGCACTCGGTCGCCGACCGATCCGGCGTCGCGCGCCGCTGCGGCGCGCTGGCAGACCCACGATGCGACGGCCGCATGTGAGCGGGATGCGAACGCGGTCGGGAACGAATCTCAGTCGGCGGGAACCAGCGCCGGGGAGGCCTCCCGCTCCAGGGCGGCCTCGCGGGCGATCGTCTCCAGGGCGGACCGGGACGGCGCATCGCCCGCCCGGTAGATGACCAGGCGCTGGTCGGGATCCTGCATCGGACAGAGGACCTCGAACTCGACGCAGACGGGTCCCAACCGGCCGTGCCGCAGCCGCTTGCGCCCGCGTCCGTTGACCCGGACGTCACGCATGGCCCACAGCCGGGCGAACTCGGCGCTGCCCGTCGTCAGGTCGTCGACCAGACGGATCAGCGATGGATCATCGGGATGAGCACCCCACGCGGCGCGCAGGTCCGCGATCCCCTCGCGCAGGATCTGCTCCCGGTCCCGGTAGAACTCCAGCAGGGCGGGATGCAGCACGCACAGCCACAGGGTGTTGCGCTGCCGGTCCGGCAGCGCGCCGAAGTCGAGCTGCATCAGCCCGGCCATCTCGGGGTTCCAGGCGAGGATGTCGAAACGGTGGTCGAACAGCATGGCCGGCAGCGGGGACAGGTCGTGCACGAGGCGGGCCAGTGGATGCGCGTTGCCTGTGCCGTCGACGGAACCGTGGTCGACCCGTGCTCGGGCCGCCGCCGCAGTCGGGCGCAGCCGGGCCAGATCGAACAGGTAGGCCCGCTCGTCCGGGCTGAGCCGCAGGGCGAGGGCCAGCGCGTCGAGCACCTCGGGGGAGGGGTGCAGGCGGCCCTGCTCCACGCGGGTGACGTAGTCGACGCTGACGCCGGCCAGTTCGGCGAGCTCCTCGCGACGCAGCCCGGGGGTGCGCCGCGAGCGGCGCCGGCCGGCGGGCCCGGCCGCCTCGACGGGCGACGTCCGCTCGCGGCGGTCGCGCAGGAAGACGGCCAGTTCGCGTGCAGCGTCCATCCTCGTCGTGTCGCGTGCAGCGTCCATCCTCGTCGTGACCTCCGCGATCTCCGGGATCCAGGCCGCCGGTTTCCTGGGAGAGACCTTCCCAGGAAACATCTTCCCTTCCCGCCGTCCCCGCTCGGGCGCAACGTGGACAGCGGCCGCGAACGATGACGTCCGTGGCCGTGAACCCGCCCAGACGGAGGAATTCACTGTGCCCCTGGCTCTCGATCACTATCGCCTACTCGGCCGCTCCGGCCTGCGCGTCTCGCCGCTGGCCCTCGGCACGATGACCTTCGGCGCCGACTGGGGCTGGGGGGCGGACACCGACGAGGCACGCCGGATCTTCGACGCCTACGTCGACCGCGGNGGCAACTTCGTCGACACCGCGAACCAGTACACCGACGGCACCGCGGAGCACCTGCTCGGCGAGTTCGCGGCCGGCCGGCGAGAACAACTCGTCCTGGCCACCAAGTACACGGTCACCCGGCGTCCCGGCGACCCGAACTCCGGNGGGAACCACCGCAAGAGCATGGTCGGCTCGGTCGAGGCGAGCCTGCGCCGGCTGCGTACCGATCATCTGGACCTGCTCTACCTGCACGCGTGGGACGGTTCCACTCCCGTCGAGGAGGTGTTGCGGGCGATGGACGACCTCGTTCGCGCCGGCAAGGTGCTCTACGTCGGGATCTCGGACACCCCCGCCTGGCAGGTGGCCCGGATGCAGGCGATCGCCGATCTACGCGGTTGGTCGCCGCTGATCGCCCTGCAGATCGAGTACAGCTTGGTCGAGCGGACCGGAGAACGCGATCTCATCCCGATGGCCGCGGAGATGGGCCTNGGAGTCGTCCCGTGGTCGCCGCTGGCCAGCGGAGTGCTCACCGGCAAGTACTCCCGGGCCGACCTGGAGGTGGGCGCCGGGGAGGCGTCCGCGGCAGGAACACGCCGTAACGTCGCCGCCGCGAGCGGCGCGCTGACCGAACGCTCTCTCGGCATCGCCGACGTCGTCGCGGGGGTCGCCGGTGAGCTGGGCGTGACGTCGTCGCAGGTGGCCCTGGCCTGGGCGCTGCGGCGGCCGGCGGTGACCGCGCCGATCATCGGTGCCCGCACCCTCGACCAGCTCACCGACAACCTGGGTGCGCTCGACGTTGTGTTCACCGACGATCAGCTCACCCGCCTCGACCAGGCCAGCGCGGTCGAGCTCGGTTTCCCGCACGCCTTCCTGACGCTCCCGATGACCAGAGCCGTCATGTTCGACGGGATCCAGATCGAGGGCGTCACCGCCTGACTGCGCGCCGAGCCGTCCGTCGGGAGGCCGCAGACCCTGCGCCGGCCTTCCCGATGGACGGGTTACTGGAAACTGACCGCGGTCGGCCGGACCGCGTAGGCCACCCGGTGCGGCGCGTCCGCGGGCGGCCCGTCGAGCTTCATCGCATAGCGGTCGGCGAGCCGCATGAAGAACTCGGCGTTCGGATCGGGGTCGATCCGCTCGACGACACCGCGGATCTCCAGGTACCGGTAGGGCGCCTCCGGATCGTTGACGGACACCGCCACTTGCGGCGTCGCCGTGACGTTGCGGTACTTCTGCCGGGTCGTGGTGTTCGTGAACCACAGGAACGTGCCGTCCCAGAGCACCCACATCGGGTTCACCTGAGGGGTGCCATCCGGCCGGATCGTGGCGAGGTGNCCGAACAGCGGGCGCTCCAGCAGATCGCGATGGCTCGCGGGGATGACTGTCATGACTCGAAGATATATCAGTACTCTGATGGTCTGTCCGTGGCCCCCGCCCGCCCGAAGAGAGGAATCGGACGCGGAAACCTCTCGGGAGGTGAGTCATCCTGGGCCCGTGCTGGCCGAACGGGTCCATCGCCGCCGCACTCCCAGCCAAAGACGCGGGCCGGGAGAGGGTGCCNCCCGCCACGCAATGATCAACGCCCTGACCTGCGCAGTTGCATCACCGCCGGACCGCTGCAATGATCAAGGTGCACACCGCTCAGNCGGCACCACTGACCTGCAGCTTTACCATGGGGTCCGTGATCATCCCTGGAGGGATCGCAACCCCGGCGTCTCGCGCTGGCTGGCCGCGTGCCGATGGTGAGTAGCGCCCCGGGGTGAGCGGGCCGCCCGTGATCATTCCTGGAGGGATCGTGACGCGCGGGGGTGGGGGCGTGACTGCGGGATCNGTCAGAGGTTGGGGAACCGCTCGATCCAGCGGCGCTGCCAGGGGGTCTCGACAGCACGCGGGTGATGGTGCGCGCGGGTCCAGGCGACGGCGTCGGTGGGGGACAGGCCGGCCAGCACGGCGAGACAGGCGAGGGCGGTCCCGGTGCGGCCGACCCCACCGCCGCAGGCGAGCTCGGTCCGGTCGGACGTCCGCGTGTGCGCGTGCAGCGCGCGGATGCGGGCGGCGGCCGTCGCGGGATGGCGCGGGAGGAGGAAGTCCGGCCAGTCGATCCACTCGTGCTGCCAGGTCAGCTGACCGTCATGCCGCCGTCGCAGGCGGGCGCCGCCCAGATAGAGGCCGCGATCGGGGAGTGGTCCCGGTGGNGGGGGGNGACGCAGCCCGCGGGGCCGGATCCAGCCACCGTCCGGCAGCCGGATCGCCCCGGGCAGCTCGCTCGCCCTCGACGACCCGCTCGCCCCGGGCAGTGCGATGGCGCCGGGTGGCTCGGCGCTGCCCTCGTCGGGGCGGGCGGATGCATCGGCGGATCGGATCGGTCCGGACGACGCGCGTGCGGGCGAGGCCGCTGCGGAGGACTCCGGGCCGGCGTCGGTTGGATGGGCCGGCGGAACATTGGCACCGCCGGGGGGTGCGCCGGCTCCCCTGGAGGTGGTGGCCGGGGGTTCGGGCCGCCGGATGGTGGCCGGCCCGACGGTGCCCGGCGCCGCATCCACGCCGATCGGGTCGGCGCCTGGAGTGCCGGATGTGTCTGGGGCGCTGGGAGTGCCGAGGGCGTTGGGGGTGCCACCGGGCACGATGCCGGTCATGGGTCCTCCGATCCGCGGTAGCCTCGGATCAGTGTGGCCCTCCCGGCCATCCGTGGGTCGCCCACCCCAGCCGAGTCGAGCGGGCGCAGTGAGGACCGTGGCAGCCAGATCCCGCCCGGTCGACGCGGGAGCCGAGCGGCTCGGCCTGGCGATCAAGCGGGCCGAACAGGTGCTGATCGCGGAGAAGACCAGGGTGCTGCGGCCGTTCGGCCTCACCGTGCCGCAGTACGCGGCGATGGTCGCGATCGCCGCCACTCCGGGCATCTCCGGCGCGAGGGCCGCCCGGCAATGCCACGTCACGCCGCAGACGATGGCCGTCGTGCTGGCCGCTCTGGAGGCGAAGGGGCTGATCGAGCGGCAGCCGTCCGACGACCACGCGCAGGTCCTCGTCACCCGCCTGACCCGGGTCGGCCATGCGCTGTTCCGGCGCGCCGACGCGGCGGCACTCGCGGTCGAGGAACGGCTCGCCGCCGCGTTCAGCGACGCCGAGCTCGTTACTCTGCGGGAGCTGCTCGTCCGGGCGGCCGAGGCGATCCCGGCCCCGGCCGCAGCCGGCTGACATCCCGCCTCGCGGCGCCGGCATCCCGCCTCGCGGCACGGACATCCGCCTCGCGGCACAGCCGACGACCGCCCGGCGGGAGCTCGTCCCGACCGGGCGGTCGTGTGGTGGTGCGGGCGGCTGCGGCCTACGCGGCCTGTGCCGTGCGACGGCGTGGTCTAGACCCGGGTGGGTTCCCGGCTCTCCGTGCCCTGCGGCGGTACCTGGGTGCGGGCCGCGCCCGTCCAGGACGGTGCCTCGCCGGCCTGTGGCGGCAGCGACGGGGCGAAGTTCTCCCCGAGCCGCTCCAACGCCGCGCGGGCGAAGATCTGCTGCTGGGTGACCGTGCGCTCCGACCGGCCCCGGCCGATGAAGCTCACCGTCCAGTGCAGCAGGGTGGTCAGGCGGTGCTTGAAGCCGATGATGTAGACGAGGTGCACGGCCAGCCAGACCAGCCAGGCGAAGAAGCCGCTGAACTGGATGTTGCCGATCTTGGCCACCGCGCTGAACCGCGAGATGGTGGCCATGCTGCCCTTGTCGTTGTACTTGAACGGGTGTCCGGTCTGCTTGCCGGCGACCCAGGCCTGGATCTCCTTGGCCGCGTGCCGGCCGCCCTGGATCGCGACCTGGGCGACACCCGGCAGCCGGTTGAGGCTCATCATGTCGCCGATGACGTAGATCTCCGGGTGGCCCGGGAGAGTGAGGTCGGGGAGCACCTCGACGCGGCCGGCGCGGTCGATGCCGGCGCCGGTCTGCTCGGCGAGCTGCTTGCCGAGCGGGCTTGCGGCGACGCCGGCGGCCCAGACCTTGCAGACCGAGTCGATCCGCCGGCGGGTGCCGTCGCTGTCCTCGACCTCGATGCCGGTGGCGTCGACGTCGATGACCTTGGCGCCGAGCTGCACCTCGACGCCGATCTTCTCCAGCTTGTCGGCGGCCTTCGCGCCGAGCCGCTCCCCGAAGGGCGGGAGCACGGCGGGCGCGGCGTCGAGCAGGATCACCCGGGCCTTGGTGGGGTCGATGCTGCGGAAGTCGCGCCGCAGCGTGCGTCGCGACAGCTCGGCGATCTGGCCGGCCATCTCCACGCCGGTGGGGCCGGCGCCGACGACGACAAAGGTCAGTAGCCGNTCGATGTCGGCCGGGTCGGTCGAGCCCTCGGCGAGCTCGAACATGCCGAAGATCCGGCCGCGCAGCTCGAGGGCGTCGTCGATGCTCTTCATGCCCGGGGCGTGGGTGGCGAACTGGTCGTTGCCGAAGTACGACTGCCCGGCGCCGGCAGCGACGACGAGGCTGTCGTAGGGGTGGACCGTCGTCCGGCCGAGCAACTGCGACGTGACGGTCTTCGCCTGCACGTCGATGGTGGTCACGTCGCCCAGGACGACGTGGGCGTTCTCCTGGCGGCTGAGCACCTCGCGGGTGGTCGGGGCGATCTCGCCCTCCGACAGGATGCCGGTCGCCACCTGGTAGAGCAGCGNCTGGAACAGGTGATGGGTGGTCTTTGCGACGAGGGTGATCTCGACGGGCGCCTTGCGAAGAGCCTGCGCGGTGAACAGGCCCCCGAAGCCCGAGCCAATGATCACTACGCGGTGCGGGGAGCTCTGNCGCCCCTCGAGCCGTTCCGGTTCGTCGGCATGCCCTGTGCGGGCGCTGTCCGTGCTCACGATCCTTCTCCGCTCAACCTCTTGACTCCCAGCGGTGCCCGTTGGCGCCGCGGAGACCTTATCCCCGATAGCACGTCGGTCTCCACTAACTANTTTCCGCCGTATACCGGCTGCCGGATCGTGTTCATCGTCACCCCCGAGTCCGAAACATCGACTACGGACTATGTGGCGTGGAACACACTTCCGGCGGCGGGCGGTAGGCTTAGCCCGGACCTTGATCGACGAGTGCGGCCGGTCCCACTACCGGTCGCTGGGGAGGCGCCGCGTGCCGGCTCGGAAATACGGCCCGACGGCGCCCGCAGTCGACCATACCGTCCGCAGCCTGGCCGAGGTCGACGGGGATCTGTCGGGGCAGGCGCATGATCACGTCGCCTTCGTCGACCTCGACCTGACCGAGGTGCCGACCACGGGCGCGGTTCTGGACTCGTGCACCTTCCGCGGGGTCCGGTTCAACGCATCGGGTTATTCAGATACCGCTTTCATCAACTGCGTGTTCGTCCGGTGCTCCTTCTTCGACACGAGCTTCGACGCGTGCAAGTTCACCGGCAGCCTGTTCGACGGATGCACGCACGACCTCATGAAGGTCAGCGGCGGGGATTGGTCCTTTGTTGGTCTGTCGCGGGCAAAACTGAGTCGTACGTCCTTCGTCGGGGTCCGGATGCGGGAGGCCGACCTGACCGGTTCGCGCTGTGATGGCGCCACGCTGCGTGACAACGATCTCTCCGGTGCGTTGTGGGACGGGGCCGACCTGTCCGGCGCCGACCTGCGCGGCAGTGACCTGTCCGCGCTGGATCCACTGGCCGTCACGCTGCGGGGCGCCCGCATCGATCCCTGGCAGGCCATCGTCGTCGCGACCGCGCTCGGCCTCGCGGTGGACTGACCAGCGCGTCGCCCCGAGCGCCTGGTCGCGCGCCGTCGGCGCAGGTCTGTGCAGGTCTGCGCAGGTCGGCGGCCTGCTGGCAGCCGTCGTCCCCCCTCGCGGGAATTGCTCACGATGCCTATCGTGCGGATAGGGAAGGTGGGCGGTGTATGGATCTCGATCCCCTGGTCACGCTCGCGGGGTTCGTCGTCGGAACCGTCGTCGGGATGACCGGCATGGGCGGCGGCGCGCTGATGACGCCGGTGCTGGTGTTGCTGTTCGGCGTCCAGCCGCTCGCCGCCGTGTCCAGCGATCTGGTCGCCTCGGCGGTGATGAAGCCGGTCGGTGCCACCGTGCACCTGCGCCGCGGCACGGTCCACCGGCGCCTGGTCGGCTGGCTGTGCCTGGGCTCCGTGCCGGCCGGCTTCTGCGGCGTGCTCATCCTGCGGGCGCTCGGCGACGGGGACGCCGTCCAGGAACGGATCAAGGTCACCATGGGGGCGCTGCTCGTCCTCGCGGCGGCGGGGATGCTCGCGAAGTCCCTGGTCGACCGCGGCCGGCCGCCGGCGCCTGCGGGCGAGGTCGGCATCCGGCCACGCCCGCTGCCGACCGTCCTGATCGGCGCCATCGGCGGGCTGGTCGTCGGGCTGACCTCGGTGGGTTCCGGCTCGCTCATCGTCGTGATGCTGCTCGGTCTCTACCCGCGCATCCGGTCCTCTCAGCTCGTCGGCACCGACCTCGCCCAGGCGGTGCCCCTGGTGGCCGCCGCCTCGCTGGGGCACCTGCTGTTCGGCGACTTCCAGCTCGGCCTGACCGGTTCGCTGCTGCTCGGCTCCCTGCCCGGGGTCTACCTGGGGGCGCGGGTCTCCGCCGGCCCGGCGACGAGCCGGATCATCCGCCCCGCGCTCGTCGTCGTGATCTCGCTCAGCGGTCTGAGGCTGGTCGGCGTGCCGACGGTCTGGCTCGGCGGGATCCTGTTCGCGATGCTCGGTACGGCGGTGGTCGTCGTAGCGATGCAGCATCGCCGCCGGGCCGCTGCCGGGGCCGGCCTGGCCGAAGACCCGACCGGGAGGGCCGCGGTCGCGACGATCGGGCTCGGCGCGCGGTCGGTCGGGCTCGGCGCGCGGTCGGTCGGGCCGCCTACGGCCGTGGGCGTCGCCCGGGATCGGTGGGAAATCGCCGACGTGCGGGTGCTCACCGCGTCCACGGCGGGGATTCCGGCCGGGGTGGCGGTGGGGATCTCAGCCGCGCAGCGGGTCGCGGGCGAACGCCGCCATCCCCGCGGCGAAGCCGACCTGCGCCCGGTAGCCGAGCAGCTCGGCGGCGCCGACCGATGAGGCGACGATGTGCCGCACGTCACCGATCCGGTATCCACCGGTCACGACGGGTGGCGGTCCGCCGACGGCGTGGGCCAGCGCGTCCGCCATGTCCCCGACGGTGTGCGGTGCTCCCGAGCCGACGTTCAGGGGCGTGAGCCGGCCGGGCAGGTCCGGGCCGCGTGCCGCCAGCAGGTTGGCGCGCGCGACGTCGTGGACGTGAACGAAGTCCCGCAGTTGGCCGCCGTCCTCGAACACCTGGGGTGCGCGCCCGGCCGCCAGGGCGCTGCGGAAGATCGACGCGACCCCGGCGTACGGGGTGTCCCGCGGCATCCGCGGACCGTACACATTGTGGTAGCGCAGGGCCATGACGGTGCTCCCGGTCGCGGCGGCCCAGGCGGCGGCCAGGTGCTCCTGGGCCACCTTGGTCGCCGCGTAGACGTTGCGGGGATCGATCGGGGCGTCCTCGCGGACGGGGATGGACGCGAGCTGCCGGTGGCAGCGCGGGCAGGGTGGCTCGAACCGCCCGGCGTCCAGGTCGGCGCGCACCCGCGGGCCGGGGCGCAGCGCCCCGTGCTCGGCGCAGCGGTAGCCGCCCTCGCCGTAGACGACCATGGAGCTGGCCAGCACGAGGCGCCCGATCCCGACGCGGGCCATCGCGGCGAGCAGCACGGCCGTGCCGAGATCGTTGTTCGTGGCGTACGCCGGCAGGTCGTCGAGGTCCACCCCCAGGCCCACCATGGCGGCCTGGTGGCACACGACGTCGACCCCGTCGAGCGCGGCCTCGACCTGGCCGCGGTCGGTGACGTCGCCGACGACGAGTTCGGCGCGGTCGTTCACCGCGGGGACGTTCCGGTGCACCGCCGGCAGCAGGGCGTCGAGGATCCTGACCTCGTCGCCGGCCGCGACCAGCGCGTCCACGACATGGGAACCGATGAAACCGGCGCCGCCGGTGACAAGAACCCGCATGTCGCCGACGCTATCCGCGCCGAGCGCCGCCGGATCTTACGAACCGCGGACGGTGGCGCGCCGCCCGCCCCGGCGTCAGGACGTCGGGAGGGCCACGACGAAGCGGCAACCTCCCGGCTGGTTGTGCACGCTGACGGCGCCGCCGTGCGCCTCGATGATCCCACGCACGATCGCCAGGCCGATGCCCGAGCGCGTCCGCGGCTGCCCCGGGCCGTCGTCGCCGGCCGGGGTCCGCGCGGGCTCCCCGCGGAAACCCAGGTCGAACACCCGGAGGAGGTCCTGCGGCGGGATGCCGCCGCAGCGGTCCGCCACCGAGAACAGCGCCTGATCCGCGGCCATGGTGGCGGTGACCTCCACCGTCCCGTCGTCCGGGGTGTGCCGGATGGCGTTGACCAGAAGGTTCGTCAGGGCCCGTCCGACCTCGGCGGCATCGGCGTCGACGAAGCCGAGATCGTCGGCCTCGCCGCGGACGACGACGCCGCGCGCCCGCGCGATCGGATCGACGGCCGCGACCGCATCCGACACCACGTCCGCGACGCGCACCTTCGCCAGGCTCAGCCGCAGCGCCCCGGCCTGCAACCGGGCCAGCTCGAACAGGTCGTCGACCATCCCGGTGAGTCGCTCGGTCTCGGTGAGCATCCGGCGGTGGTAGCGGTCGGTCGTCTCGGCATCGGTGATCAGGCCGTCCTCGAACGCCTCGGCCATCGCCCGGATCCCCGCCAGCGGGGTCCGCAGATCGTGGCTGATCCACGCGACCAGCTCCCGCCGGCTTGCCTCCAGGGCCCGTTCGCGGGCGAACGACTCGACCAGCCGGGTGTTCGTCGCGTCCAGCGTGGCGGCGAGCGTGGCGAGCTCCGTCGTCGGGACGCGCCCGGCGCCCCGGTAGCCGGGGTCACCGAGGGTCGCCGCCGCCCGGGTGAGGGCACCGGTCCCGGCCACGACCGGACGCCCGACGCGCAGCGCGAAGGCGGAGGCGACCGTCGCCGAGACCGTGACGATGATCATTACCAGTCGCAGGTCGTGCGCGGAAAGGAACATCATCCGCGCCGTGACGGCGACGCCCACGACGACCGCGACGATCGGCCATACGCACAGCGCCGCGGCCATCGCCCACAGCGGCCGGCGGCGCAGCGCGAGCAGCAGCGGTACGCCGCTGATGGCGCCGGCCGTCGAGCAGCCCAGCGCGATCCCGGCGACCTCCAACTCGGCGATCATCGCATCCCCGCGCTCCCTGGCCCGCCGCCGCTCATCCCGCCTGCCGCGGGTCGCCCGGCGACGCCTCTGCGCCGGCCACCGCCGGCGACGTCTCCGCGCCGGGCACCGCCGGTGGGGCGTCGTAGCGGTAGCCGACGCCCCACACGGTGACGAGCAGGCGGGGGGCGGTCGGATCGTCCTCGATCTTCTCCCGTAGCCGGCGGATGTGCACGGTCACCGTCGACGGGTCGCCGTAGCTCCAGCCCCACACCTGCTCGAGCAGCTCGACGCGGGTGAAGGCGTGGCCGGGCCGGCGTAGCAGGAAGGCCAGCAGGTCGAACTCGCGCACGGTGAGGCCGAGTGGCACCCCGTGGCGGGTCGCGGTCCGCGCCGCCGGGTCGATGACCAGGGGGCCGGCCCGCAGGACGCCGGGCTCCGGGGCGGCGGCGGACTCGGCCGCCCGCCGCAGCACCGACCGCACCCGCAGGGTCAGCTCCCGCGGGGAGAACGGCTTCGTCACGTAGTCGTCGGCACCGACCTCCAGGCCGGTGATCCGGTCCGCCTCGTCGGCCCGCGCGGTCAGCATGATGACGGGAACGGGTTGGCGCGCCGTGAGCCGGCGGAAAACCTCGAGGCCGTCGATACCGGGCAGCATCAGGTCGAGGACGACGAGGTCGGGCGGGCGGGCCTCGGCGGCGCGCAGGGCGGCCGGACCGTCCGCGGCGCGGTCGACGTCGAAACCGGCGTTGCGCAGGTAGCGGTCGACGACCTCGGCGACGAGGGCGTCGTCGTCGACGACGAGGACGCGGGCCATACGGCCACGATAGGCACCCCCGGCCCGCCTGCGCCCCGCCCGGCGCGGATGTTCCCCGCTTCGTAATGTCCTGCGGACGGCGGGGATCGCCGGGTGCCCGCCCGGGGGCCGACCGGTCGCGGTCGGCGGCGCGCCCGACCGCCTCCGCCGCACCGACGAGCCAGGTCAGCGGGCCGATACTCGGCGAGGGCCGTCCTCGTTCCGTAATGATCGATCATGGTTGCCCGGCACTACAGTCCCGATCATGTTGACGGAAAGTGATGACGGCCGGACGCCGGTGGACGTCGTCCTGCCCTGCCTGGACGAGGCCGGGGCGCTGCCCTGGGTGCTCGACCGGATCCCGGCGGGCTACCGGGCGATCGTGGCCGACAACGGGTCGCGCGACGGATCCGCCGAGGTTGCCCGTGGCCGGGGCGCGACGGTCGTCGCCGTGCCCGAGCGCGGCTACGGGGCGGCCGTGCACGCCGGCCTGCTGGCCGCGGACGCCGACGTCGTCTGCGTGTGCGACGCCGACGCCTCGCTCGACCCGGCGCGGCTGCCCGACCTCGTGGCCCTGCTCGCCACCGACCTGGTCGACCCCACCGCCGGCCGCGCCGACCTGGTCCTCGGCCGGCGCCGCCCGACCTCGCTGCGGGCCTGGCCGCCGCCCGCCCGGCTCGGCAATGCCGCCGTCGCCCGCCGCCTGCGCCGACGCGGCGTGCCGGTGCGCGACCTGGGGCCGATGCGGGCCGCCCGGCGCGCCGACCTGCTCGCCCTGTCGATCGCGGACCGCCGCTTCGGCTACCCGCTGGAGCTGCTGCTGCGCGCCGCCCAGGCGGGCTGGCGCATCGCCGAGACGGACGTCGCCTACACCCCCCGGATCGGCCGGTCCAAGGTCACCGGGACGCCGCTCGGTGCCGCCCGCGCCGTCCGGGACATGTCGACGCTGCTGGCGCGCCTGCCGTGAGGCTGCTCGTGATGGCGAAGGAGCCGGTGCCCGGCCGGGTGAAGACCCGGCTCACCCCGCCGCTGCGCCCGGAGCAGGCCGCGGCCGTCGCGGCGGCGGCGCTCGCCGACACCCTCGCCGCCGTCGCGGCCCTCACCGCCCGGCCCGGATTCGCCGACCTGCGTCCCGTGCTCGTCCTCGATGGCGCCGCCGGCCCGTGGCTGGCCACGGCCGGCGGCTTCGGCGGGCTGGCGGTGGCGGCCCAGACGGCCGGCCCGTTCGATGCCCGCCTGGCCGCCGCCTTCGCTGCCGAGACCGGTCCGGCGCTGCTCATCGGCATGGACACGCCGCAGCTCACCGCCGACCTGCTGGCCGCCTCCTGCCAGGCACTGCGTTCGGCCGACGCGGTGTTCGGCCCCGCGACCGACGGCGGCTGGTGGGCCCTGGGCCTCGCCCGACCCGACGGCGACCTTCTGCGCGGCGTGCCCACGTCCCGCCCCGACACCGGCGCCCGCCAGCGTGCCCGACTCGGCGCCGCCGGACTCGACGTGACGGTGCTGCCGACGCTGCGGGACGTCGACACCGCGGCCGACGCGACGGCGGTCGCCCGGCTCGTCCCCGGCGGCCGGTTCGCCGCAGCGTGGCGCGCGGCGGACACCCGCGCCGGCCTGGACGCTCGGCGCGCGCCCGGTGCGTCCGCGACCGCTGCCGCGACGCGGTGACCGCGGGACAGGCGACCGCGGGACAGGCGATCGCGGCGGCGGGCGACGGATGGGAACCGACTGACATCTACGAGGCGGGACTGCGCTCCACCGCCGGCCGCCTGTGGGCGCACCATCCGGACGGGCGGCGCATCCCGCTGCCGGTGCACCGGTGGCGGGGAACCTCCCCGCCGCATTCCGAGCCCGAGGCAGCGGCCGCCCTGAGCGGTGTCACTGTCGAGGGTGCTGCCGGTGCGGGTGCCGACGCCGGCGCCGCTGGTGGTGGGGCGCTGGCGGCCGGGGATCTGTCTCTGCTGTGGCACTGCGCGGGGCCGACCCTCGACGTGGGCTGCGGGCCCGGGCGGCTGGCTGCGGCGCTCGCCGCCCGCGGGGTGCCGGCGCTCGGCATCGACGTCGCGCCGCTCGCCGTGCGGCTGAGCCGGCAGGCCGGGGCCGTCGCGCTGCGGCGTGACGTGTTCGGCCGGCTGCCGGCCGAGGGTCGCTGGGTCGCGCTGCTGCTGGCCGACGGAAACATCGGCATCGGCGGGGATCCGGTGCGCCTGCTGCGCCGCGCCGGGCAGTTGCTCGCCCCGACCGGCCAGGTGCTCGTCGAGGTCGAGCCGCCGGGGACTCCGACCGGGCCCGTCCGGCTCCGGCTGGAGGACGCCACCGGCCGCATCTCCAAGCCGTTCGCCTGGTGTCTGGTCAGCCTGAACGAGCTGGCTGTTCTCGCGCCGGCCGCCGGCCTGCTCGTCGCCGGGTCCTGGCAAAGCGCCGGCCGCCACTTTGCCGCCCTGGGCCGCGACCGGCGCCCGGACGCCCGCGCCGCGCCGCCACCGCCCGGCCTGCCATGATGAGCGCGGCGCCGGCCCAGACCGCGCCGAGGACGATGGCGAGGTTGCGGCCGTAGGCCAGCGGGTTCACCGAGGGGTTGTCCGCGGACCCGCCGTAGCCGCGCCACAGCGGTAGCGACGCCAGCGCCACCGACCCGCTGACGAGAAGCGCGCCCTGCACGACGGCACGGTAGGGCGCCGGGACGAGGCGGCTGAGCGCGAAGCCCACGATCATCGTCGCTGGCACCAGCAGCGCGTCGTGGACGACGATCCCGCCGATCAGCCAGGCGCCGGCGTTCGTCGGGCGCGTCGCCCGGGACATCGACAGCAGGCCGTCGACGCCGTAGCCCAGGGCCGCGAGCCCCGCCGCCGCCAGCACTACCCGTAGGGCGAGCCCGCCGACGCTCGGCCCGCTCCTGCCCACACCGCCGTTCGTCACAGCATCACCACCCGGTGCACCCACTTCGTCTGCAGGACGCCGGGCCGGTCGGGTGCGATGAGCCGGACCGGGTAGCCGTGGTCGAGGTCGAGATCGGCACCGTCGAGACCGGTGGCCAGCAGGGTCAGTGGATCCCGGGCATGGGCGGGGCGCACCTCGCTGGCCCGGTAGCCGCCGCGCGCCTCCAGCGACTCGACCCGGACGGTGGCGTCGGCGGGGATGAGCGCCGCGTCGAGCAGGTCGCGCAGCCGGGGACCGTGCCAGGTAGCGTCCGCCGACCAGCCCTCGACACAGGTGATCGGCAGCCGCACGGTGTGGCGGGGCAGCGCGTGCACCTCGGCGAGGCGGTAGACGACCCGCCGGGCGCCGATGACCTCCAGCCGGTACTCCGGATCGCGGGCCGCGGCGGCGACCCGGGCGGCCCGCGCGGTCCGGTTCACCGGGAGCCCCTGCGGGCCGAGGTCGGGCCGGCGGGGCGCGAGCAGGTCGAGCGGTGCCAGCGCCGGAACCGACTGGCCGGCCGTCGTCACGACGATGACGGCGGCCGCGGTGCCGGTCGCCACCGCCAGCCCGCGGCGGGTGAGCCCGCCGGTCGGCGGGCCGGCGTCCTGCGGGTCTGTGCGGGAAAGGTCTTCGTATCGATTTCGGCCCACGTTCGCGCGCACGACGGTCAGTTTCGCGGCTATATGCACGACCAGGGCGCCGATGGTGATCCAGGCGATCCAGTAATGGGTCACGGTGAAGAAGAAACGGAACCGGTACCACTGTGCGATGTTCGCGATTCCGGTCGCGAGCTGGAAGAGAGAACCGGCGATCAGCGGCACGATCGTGAGCCGTTCAAGGGCATGCCCGACGGATCGCAGCGGCGGCCATCCCCACAGCCGTGGATACACCGTCCACAGCTTCACCAGCAGCAGCGGGACGCTGGCCAGACCGGTCATGACGTGCAGACCCTGCGTGACCCGGTACAGCCAGACCGGCCGGGAGGGCCATTGCAGCCAGTCCGGCGGGTGTTGCATGAAATGTGACACGAGCCCGGTCAGGAAACAGGTTCCGAAGGCGATCCCGAGCGCGATGCCCAGCAGCGACGCCACTCGCGGATCATGCAGCGTGCTCGGGAAAGCCCCAGCCCGCAGCGGACCGCGGCGCGCCGCCGCCGGTGGTTCAGGCAGTCTTGCGGAAAGCAGGCGGGCCCCCTTGGTCAGCCGGCCGGTGAACACGCGGGGAAACCGTTGCACGAGAGGAAACGTAGGCCGCCGCAACCGGAATCCGGCCTGATCGTCGCCTTACGGAACGAGGAAGTCGGGCCTCGATACCCGGGCGTCCCGCCGCTGTCCTGCGAGGCTTGGCGCATGCCGTCAGCCGCCGCCGTGCCGCGCAGCCGTCCGGACCGCGCCCTGATCGGTGCGGGCATCGGGCTGGCGGGGGTGCTCGCCACGCAGCTCGCCGTCCGCGCGGCCCCCGGCTACCTGCCCGGCCGGGCCGGCGTGTTGCCCGGGGTGCTGGTGTGGTGGGTCCTCGGGGTCGCGACGGCCGCGTCACTGGTGCGGTCGGCGAACCGGCGGGCCGCCGCCGGCATGCTGCTGGCCGGGATCCTCGCCGTGCACGCGGTCGCGGCGACCGGACCGCCCCAGCTCTCCGACGACCTGTACCGCTACGCCTGGGACGGCCGGGTGCAGGCCGCCGGCATCGACCCCTACCGCTACGGCCCGCTGGACCCGCACCTGACCGGGCTGCGCGACCAGTGGCTGTTCCCCGATGCCGCCGGCTGCGCGGCGATCGAGCGGGGCCCGCACTGCATCCGCCTCAACTACCCGCGGGCGCACACCATCTACCCGCCGGTGGCGCAGGCGTACTTCACCGCCGTGCACTACCTGCCCGGCCCGCCGCGGGAGCACAAGCTCCAGCTCTACGGCTCGCTGCTGTCGCTGGCGCTGACCGGCCTGCTGATGCGGATGCTCACCACCCGCGGGCGGGACCCCCGGTACGCGGCGTTCTACGCGCTGTCGCCTCTCGCCGGCCTGGAGGTCGGCTCGGACGCGCACGTCGACGTCCTCGGGGCCCTGCTCGCGATGGCCGGCCTCGCCGTGCTCACCCGCCGCTCCGTCCGCCCGTCGGCGGCACCGTCGACCCCGTCGCAGCCGACCCCGTCGCAGCCGGCGTCGCCGTCACGGCGGCGGGCGGCGGCGGCCGGGGCGCTGCTCGGCGCCGCGGTGGCGGTGAAGCTGTACCCGGCGCTGCTGCTGCCGGCCGCCGCCCGGCGTCGCCCGGCGGCGCTGGTCGGTGCCGCGGCCGGGGTCGTCGGGCTGGCGTACCTGCCGCACCTGCTCGCCGTCGGCACCGGCGTGCTCGGGTTCCTCCCGCAGTACCTCGACGTCGAGGGTTACGGCCAGGGCGCGCGGTTCCTGCTGCTCGCCGGCGTGCTGCACCTCGGCGGGTCGGCGGCGAAGGCGGTCGCGGTGGCGGTGCTCGCGGCGGTGACGGTGGCCGTGTGGCGGACCGACCCCGGCCGGGTACCCCCCGAACGGGCGGCGCTGTGGCTGGTGGGCGCGGCGTTCCTCGTCGCCACGCCGGTGCAGCCCTGGTACGGCGTGCTGCTGGCGGCGCTCGCCGTCGTCGCCGGGCGGCTGGAGTGGCTCGCCGTGGCGGCCGCCGCCCATCCCGTCTATGTCTCCCTGTTCACCGATCTACCCGGCGATGCCTGGACCCTGCGGGTGGCCTCCTACGCGGTGGCCGCCGCCGTCGTCCTCGCCGTGACCGGCCTGCGCCACCGGCTCGCCGGCGCCGGCCCGCGGGTGCACCGGGACGCGGAACCGAACTGGCCCGCGCTGCCGCTGGATTCTGGAGTGACGGCTCCAAAGAGGTAGGGTTCGTCGATGAGCCCACCCGTCCCCGGCGGCGCCGGCGGCCAGGACGGTCGCCGGATCACCCGCAAGGGCCAGGCCACCCGGGCGCGGATCGTCGAGGCCGCCGCCGGGCTGATGTACGCGCAGGGCGTCGCCGGCACCAGCACCGAGGATGTCCGCGTCGCCGCCTCGGTGAGCAGCTCGCAGCTCTATCACTACTTCGCGGACAAGAACGCGCTGGTCCGCGCCGTGGTCGCCTACCAGACCGAGGCCGTGCTGGCCTTCCAGCAGCCCCTGTTCAGCCGGCTGGACAGCCTGGCGGGGCTGGCGGCCTGGGCGGACACGCTCGTCGACTTCCACCTCGGTCGGCACCTGCGCGGCGGCTGCCCGCTGGGGTCGCTCGCCAGCGAGCTCGCCGATGTGGATCCGGTCGCCCGCGAGGCCCTGGCGGCGGCGTTCGCCCGCTGGGAGGCGGCCATCCGCCAGGGACTGGCGGCCATGCATGCCCGGGGCGAGCTGCGCAGCGAGGCGGACCCGGAGCGCCTCGCCCTCACCCTGCTCGCCGCGGTGCAGGGTGGCCTGCTGCTCGCCCAGACCCGCCGCGAGGTGGCGCCGCTGCGGATCGCCCTCGACACCGTGCTGGACCACATCCGCTCCCTCGTTTCCGACGTCGTCCGTCCGTATCCGGTCGGGTCGGCCTCGGTCGTGGTGACCTCCGGCGTCCCGGTTCGGGTCGAACGGCACTGACCTGGGCGTTGTTCATGCCGGAGGCTGGAAACCGCCAACAGCCGAACACGACTGCGCATAGGCGCGCAGGGCGGAGGAGGAGCAATGGCCGGTGTGCGGTTTCCCCGTCACAAGCCCGTCACGGTGCCCCGCGAGATGACCATCGTCGAGGCGGCCCGGTGGATGGACGTGCAGGGAGTGGGATCACTGCTGGTCATGGACGGCGAGGACCTCGTCGGGATCGTCACCGATCGGGACCTGGCGCTGCGGTCGCTGCGGCGGCGCATCCCCTTCGACGGCCGGGTCGAAGCCGTGATGACCCGCGGCGTCGTCACCCTGGACGTGGACGCCGACCCCGCCGACGTGGTCCGCATGTTCCGCGAGCACACCGTCCGGCGGCTGCCGCTCACCGACAACGGCCGGGTGGTCGGCCTGATCGCGCTCGACGACGTCGTCGCGGCCCCGGCGTCGGCCGCGGTGCCGGCCGGTCGGGCCACCGGTGGCTCCGGGGCGGACGCGGCCGCGGCAGCCGCCCCGGCCGGCCGGGGGTCCACCGCCGAGCTCGCCGACCTGCCGGGGCTGGCCGATCTCGCCGCGGCGGTGGCCGCCGAGACCCCGCGTTCCTCGCACGAGGGCGGGCTGCCCGGCCCGAAGACCGTCACCTGGCTACCCGAGCCCCGGCTCGGCCGCTGGCGAGCATCCGTCGGCGATCGGCTGGTCGTGGCGCCGCCGAACCCCGACCGGCCGCCGTGCGGCGGGGAGATCCTGGAGGTCCACTCGCCCGCCGGCGACCCGCCCTACCTGGTCCGATGGGGCGACGGCGGTCATGCCACCTTCGTCTACCCGGGTCCGGACGCCGAGGTGGAACACCGGCGCAGCAGCACCGGCCCGGTGGCGCCGGTCTGATGGCCGCGGTCGTCGGCCGCGNCTGGCCGGTTGGCCGGTGACGGTGGTCGCGGGGCTGGTGACGGTGGGCCACCGACCCGCGATCGACCCGCGGTGATCCGCCAGGCGGCGGGGAACGAGGATGGGCCTGGTCCGCGCAGGAGCACGGGCTACGACGAGGGGGAGAGATCATGCGCGCGCTTCAGATCACCAAGTACCAGTCGGNGCCCGAACTCGTCGAGCTGCCCGACCCCGTTCCGGGGCCAGGCCAGGTGCGGCTGCGGGTGGCCGCCGCCGGCGCCTGCCACAGTGACCTGCACCTGATGGAATGGCCGGCGGAGCAGATGGTCGGGCAGGGCCTGCGCCTGCCGTTCACCCTCGGCCACGAGTCCGCCGGCTGGGTCGACGCCGTGGGCCCCGGGGTCAGCGCGGTACGGGTGGGTGACGCCTGCGCCGTCTACGGGCCCTGGGGCTGCGGGCACTGCCGAGCGTGTGCCCGCGGCGCCGAACAGTACTGCGAGGTCACCCACGGGATGGGTGGCCCGGGCCTCGGTGGGGACGGCGGTATGGCCGAGTACCTGCTCGTCGACGACGTGCGCCACCTCGTCCCGCTCGGCGACCTCGACCCGGTGGCCGCCGCGCCGCTCACCGACGCCGGGCTCACCCCGTATCACGCGATCCGCAAGGCCCTGCCGCTGCTCGGGCCGGGCTCGACCGCGGTGGTGATCGGGGCCGGCGGCCTCGGCCACCTTGGCATCCAGATCCTTCGGGCGATCACCCCGGCCCGCGTCGTGGCCGTCGACGTCGCCCCGGGCAAGCTCGTCCAGGCGCTGGAGCTCGGCGCGCACGCGGCGGTGCCGGCGGGCGAGGACGCGGCCGCCGCGATCCGGGCGCAGACCGCCGGCGGCCTGGGCGCGCAGGCCGTGTTCGACATGGTCGGCAGTGACGCGACGATGGCCACCGCCGCGGCTGCCGTCGGGGCCGAGGGACGGGTCACCGTCGTGGGCCTGGCCGGCGGGGCTCTGCCGTTCCGGTTCGGGACGGTGCCGTTCGACGTTGACGTCTCGCTGCCGTACTGGGGCACCCGCGGCGAACTGTTCGAGGTCCTCGACCTCGCCCGCGCCGGTCTGATCCGGGCCCACGTCGAGACCGTCCCGCTGGCCGACATGCCGGCCGCCTATGACCGCCTGCGCGCGGGCGAGATCTCCGGCCGCGTCGTCATGGTCCCCACGACCTGATGCGGGCGACGACAAAAGGAATCGAAGGACAGCGCGGGTCTTCCTAAACTCTGCCGGGTGCAGATTGATGGTCGCGTGGTGGCCCGGTACGAGGTGGCCGACGAGGACCGCGGCTGTGGAAGCCGGGCATCGGTGACCTCGTCCGGCTTCGGACCTGGGACATCTTCGCCCGGTTCCTGCCTGGGCGCGGCAATCTCGTCGATGTCGGCGGCGGGCCGGGAACGCACGCCGCGCACCTTGNCGAGCAGGGTTATGACGTTCTTCTGGTCGACGTCAATCCCAGTTGACCTATCAANCCTGACCAGGCGTTCCCTCACGTCGGTCAACCAGCGGAGCGAGGTCGACCCTGGCAGGCCGCTCGAGCCTCCTCCGAGTCCGTGGGGGCAACAACCTCATCGCGCGCCTGGATGGGATGCGAAGGGCCCCTCTCGTACCACGCGGTGATCTACCCGGCGGCGCCGATGAGGGTAAGCCTGGGCCTGGTCTACTGTGGAGAGGGGAAGAGCACTCTTCGACGCGAGGACCTGTCTGGGAGGTTGGTGTCGAGGATGAGTGGTATGCCATCCGGCGGGCCGCCCCCGGGCTCGCGGTACGACGACGTGCGTCCCTACGCGGTCGCGAACTCTTTGGACGAACTGGAGGGTCCGACATCGGGAGTGGTGGTTCTGGACCGGTGGCTGGACTGGTCGGGCTCAGCTCGGTACGACCTGACGAACCCCGGCCGTCTCGCACGGATGTACGAGACGGTGCTCCGGGAGGCGTCCAGGACTGCGGATCTGTCCCGCTGGCTGGGACCGACGCGCGGACTTCCCAGCCGCCGTCGACGCGGTCATCGTGGCCTAGCGGGCAGACGGTCTCGAGGTCGCGACCGAACTCCGGACCGAGCTGATCGCGCGGCTCCACGTGACCGACCCGAGCAAGCCTGACGAGGTCCACCGGGTGGAACTGGTCGCCAACTGGCGGATCCGGGCTTCGACCGCGGCCATTTCGCCGCCATGCTCGGGCAGATCGCCCGGCTCGACGATGCCGACGACTTCGCCCCCTACGGGGTGACCCCCACCTACGTCGCTGATCTACGCGAACGCGTCGTCGCCTGGCGTATCGAACTCCTTGAGAAATGACCATTGAGCGCCTGCTGGGAAGTGGTGAAGCCTGGTCCGACTTCGACCGCCACCTCAGCACCGGCCTCAGCCAGGACCCGGCCCGCAGGTTCGATGGCGGATTCTGGGCGTACTTCCACCGTCCCGACGAGCTGCGCGTGGAGCTCGACCTCGCCGGCTTCCGCGACGTCCGGCTGACCGAAGCCGAACCCTCGATGCTCGGAACGAGTGCGCACATCGTGGGCGTCAGGGTCGTCGGTGACGTCGGGCTGGCCACCGACGGCGCTGGCGCGGTTCCGCGGAACCGTCGGGACCGGGCCAGGCTCTCGCGGTGGCAGGTCGTGCCGTGGGGCAGGGTTCCACAGGCGCGAAGATCATCCAGGTCGGAGACGGGGCGCAGTGCTGTACGGAATGTACGGTCTGCGGGCCCAGGCCGTGCAGAACGCACCGCAATGCGGCCGCGGTGGCCTCACCGCGATCACCGTCCTGCGCGACAGGAACGGGCCACCACGGAGCGCCCACACACCAACCCCTGACGCTTCACAAGTAAAGACAGGCCCTGACGGGCTCCCGCTCGGTCCGGCGCAGGTGAGTGCACCTGTGGGTGGGGTGACGGGCCGGGCGATCCGGACGCGGGGCGTCCGTTCTGCGTAGTCATGGGTACCCCGTGCGGTGACGAAGGTTGCGGGGGTGGACAATCCACTCACGGTAGGTCGTCGATCGGACCGCGCAGGGGATGAGTGGATGATGGATGAAATGCCCGGGTGGGCCGCGGGTGTCGACGTCGATCGGCCGAGCGCCGCGCGGATGTACGACTACGCGCTCGGTGGCTCGCACAACTTCGCCGCGGACCGCGAGGCCACCCAGGCGGTGATCGCGGCGTTCCNGGACGGGCCGCTGGTGGCGCGGTCGAACCGGCTGTTCCTGCACCGGGCGGTCCGCTTCCTCGCCGCCGAGGCGGGGATCACCCAGTTCCTCGACCTCGGCTCGGGCGTGCCGACCGTCGGCAACGTGCACGAGGTCGCCCAGGGGGTCAACCCGCAGGCGCGGGTCGTCTACGTGGACATCGACCCGGTGGCCGTCGTCCACTCACGGATGCTGCTCGCCGACAACCCGCTGGCCGCGGTGCTGCAGGCGGACATCCGTGAGCCGGCCTCCATCCTCGGATCGAGCGAGGTCACGAGGTTGCTCGACCTCTCTCGGCCGGTCGCGGTGCTGATGGTCACCGTGCTGCACTTCGTCGCCGACGGGGACGACCCGGCCGGGATCATCGGGGCCTTCCGGGCGGCGACGGTGCCCGGCAGCTACCTGGCGGTGTCCCACGTGACCGCCGACGAGCGGGCCGAGCAGGTGCACGGCGCGGGCAAGGTGTACGAGTCGACGCCGACCGGGGTCACCCCGCGATCCCGGGCCACGATCGCCGGCCTGCTCGCCGGCTACGACCTGGTCGAGCCGGGGCTGGTCTACCTGCCGTCCTGGCGGCCGGACGAGGCGCACGGCGGGCTCGACCCGCTGGCGGCCGACCCGAGCCGGGCCGTGGCGCTGGCCGCCGTCGGCCGTCGATAGTCCATCCGACAGGCGTGGAGAACAGGTACCTGTCCCCGGCTGCCCGCAGGCGCGGGGTGGCGCGTTTCGCGCAGGTCTGGGCGCGTGCCATCGTCGGTGCGAGCTACCCGGCCACCGGTCTGCTCGCCGTCGAGGAGCGGCTGCTCGGCCTGACCGAACGGCTCGTCGACGCCCTGCTCGACGAGCCGTTGGCTGACGAGCCGTTGGCTGACGAGCCCTTCGGCGTGGAGCCGCTCGCCGGGGAACCGGCCGCGGTCGGGGCCGCCGTCGCGGACTACACCTACGGCGCCGCGGACGCACTGGCCGCCACGATCCGTGTCTGCGGCGCCCAGCTGCTCGCCGAGCTGGGCCTCGACGCGGACGACGAGCTCACCGGCCGCGTCGCCGCCCTGCAGGGAGCCCTGGCCCACGGATACACCCGCGCCCTGCGCGAGCGGATCCTCGCCGGTCAGGACTCGATCCACCGCGCCGCCCACCAGGCCACCGATGCCCGGTTCCAGATGATCTTCAACGGGGCGGCGATCGGGATCGTGCTCGCCGACGCCGCCGGACGGATCGTCGATGCCAACGATGCCTTCCTGCGGATGCTCGACGTCGCCCCGCACCGCGTGCGCGGCCGGGGGCTGCACGAGTTCGCCCATCCCGAGGACGCCGCCGGCCTGCGCGACGCCCACGCCGCTCAGCGCCTCACCGGACCGGCGCACCTGCGCACGGAGCTGCGCTTCGCCGGGTCTGCCGGCGACCCGGTGCGGGCGGAGCTGACCACGTCCTGCCTGCGCCGGGCCGACGGGCGCGGCGAGGTCCAGCTCTCGATGATCGTGAATGTCACCGAGCGCCACCGGTTACAGAGCCAGTTGCGCCAGCAGGCCCGCCACGACCCGCTGACCGGGCTGCCCAACCGGACGGTGCTCGTCGAACGAGTCACCGAGCTGATGGCCGCGGAGCCGGACCGGCGCCTCGGGCTGTGCTTCATCGACCTCGACGGATTCAAGGCGGTCAACGACAGCCTCGGGCACGACGCCGGTGACCGGCTGCTCGTCGCGGTCGCCGGGCGGATCACCGGCGCGCTGCCCGCGGGTCAACTCCTGGTCCGGATGGGCGGGGATGAGTTCGTCATCCTCCTCGCCGACACGTCCGGCATCGACGACGTCACCGCCACCGCCCGGGCCGTGCTCGCGGCGCTGGCGGAGCCCGTCCGGGTCGGCGACCAGGCGTTGTCGATCGGCGCCAGCATGGGTCTGGTCGAGCGACCCGTGGCCGACGGCGACCTCGCCGACCTGCTGCGCGCCGCCGACATCACCCTCTATCAGGCCAAGGACGCCGGAAGGGGGCGGTGGNCCGTCTTCGACGCGGAGCGCAACGCCCGCCAGGTGACCCGGCACACCCTGTCGACCATGCTGCCCGGCGCCGTCGAGCGGGATCAGTTCATCGTCGTCTATCAGCCGATCGTCACCCTCGGCGAGCAGTCCGGGGCTGATGGGTCTGACGGGGCTGATGGGGCTGATGGGTTGATGATCGGGGTGGAGGCGCTGGTCCGCTGGCGGCATCCCCGGTTCGGGCTGCTCAGCCCGGAGGCGTTCATCGGCCTGGCCGAGGAGACGGGCCAGATCGTTCCGCTGGGTCGCCGGGTGCTCGAGCTGGCCTGCCGGCAGGCGGCCCGCTGGCGCGAGCTGCGCTCGGACGGCCCGGGCGCGCCGTACGTCAGCGTGAACCTCGCCGCCCGCCAGACCCGCGAGGCCGACCTGGTCGACCAGGTCGCGCGGATCCTCGACGAGACCGGACTGCCGGCGGAGCTGCTTCAGCTCGAACTCACGGAGAGTGCGATGATGGGCACGGCCGGCGAGCCGATGCGGGCCCTGGACAGCCTCGCCGCGATGGGTGTGCGGATCGCCATCGACGACTTCGGCACCGGTTTCTCCAACCTCGCCTACCTGCGCCGGCTGCCGGTGCACACCCTCAAGCTCGCCGGGCCGTTCGTCGACGGCTTCGGCTCCGCTCGCCAGCACGATCCGGATGGCGAGAAGATCGTGCGGATGCTCGTCGAGCTCGCCCATTCGCTGCGCCTGACGGTGACGGCCGAGGGTGTCGAGACCGCCGCCCAGGCGGAGCGGTTGTGTCAGGTCGAGTGCGACAGCGCCCAGGGCTACCTGTTCGCGCCGCCGCTACCGCCCGATGAGATCACCCGCCGGCTGCGTGCCGGGTCCTCGACCGTCTCGATGCTGCCCACGCCTCGGGCGATCGGGGCCCCCACCTCCCGTTTTGTCTCGTGAGCACATGCTCTTGACGTGGCATGTGGCCGCCCTAACATCGTTTACTACGTAAACGGCGCATTGCGGGGCCGATGCCGGCGGGTGCGGCCCGACAGGGAGGGTCATATGCCCCAGGTCGCGGCGATGCTCGGCGAGCCGTCCCAGCATCCGGCGGACCGGCTGGCCGTCGTGATGGCTGACGGCAGCGCGCAGCTCACCTTCGGTGAGCTGGAACGTCGCAGCCGGCAGGTCGCGCACCTGCTCGCGGGCTACGGTCTGCGCCCCGGCGACCACGTGGCGATCCTGCTGCCGAACCGGCCCGAGTACTTCGAGGTCTCCTGGGGCGCGCAGCGCAGCGGCCTGTACTGGACGCCGGTCAACTGGCACCTCACCGCCGAGGAGACCGCCCACATCGTCGACGACTGCGGGGCACGGGTGCTGTTCACCTCCGCCGAGCTGGCCCCGATCGTCAAGCGGGTCCGGGAGTCCGCCGCCCGGCNGGAGCACATCGTCATGATCGATGCCGGGCCGGCCGAGCTCGCCGAGGGCATCCTCGACCACCGCACCGCCCTCGCCGGCCAGCCGGATGGCGAGCCCGCCGGCCAGGTCGAGGGCATCTACATGTTCTACTCGTCGGGCACGACGGGCCGCCCCAAGGGCATCGAGCCGGCGTTGCCGCTCGACCCGTTCGGCACCGGCCTGGCCATCGACCGCGCGATGGTCGGCTCGTTCGGATTCGGCCCCGACAGCGTCTACCTGTGCCCGGCGCCGCTCTACCATGCGGCGCCGACGGGCTGGAGCACCGCGACCCAGCGCCTCGGCGGCACGGTCGTCCTCATGGAGCGCTTCGATCCGGTCGAGGCGTTGCGGGCGATCGAGCGCTACCGGGTCACCCACGTCCAGGTCGTGCCGACGATGTTCGTCCGCCTGCTCAAGCTGCCCGCCGCGCAGCGCACCGCCTTCGACCTGTCCAGCCTGCGCCTGGTCGTGCACGCCGCCGCGCCCTGCCCGCCGGAGGTCAAGCAGCAGGTGATCGACTGGCTCGGGCCGATCGTCTTCGAGTACTACGCCGGTAGCGAGGGCGGCGGCATGTGCGCGCTGACCTCGCAGGAGTGGCTCACCCACCGCGGCTCGGTGGGGCGGCCCGTCATCGGGGTCGTGCACATCGTCGGCGAGGACGGCGCGGAGCTGCCCGTGGGCGAGATCGGCCGGGTCTACTTCGACAGCCCGACCCGGATGGAGTACCACAACGACCCGGAGAAGACCGCCGCCGCCTACAACGACCGTGGCTGGCTCACCCTCGGCGACCTCGGCCACCTCGACGCCGACGGCTACCTCTACCTGGCCGATCGCCGAACCGACCTGGTCATCTCCGGTGGGGTCAACCTCTATCCGCAGGAGATCGAGAACGTGCTGATCCTGCACCCCGCCGTCGCCGACGTCGCGGTGATCGGCGTGCCGGACGCGGAGATGGGGCAGCGGCTGCTCGCCGTGGTCCAACCGACCGCCGAGGCGGTCGTCGGGGCGGAGCTCGCGGCCGAGCTGCAGGCGTTCGGCCGCGAGCGGCTCGCCGGCTTCAAGGTGCCGCGCACGGTCGAGTTCGTCGAGGAGCTGCCGCGGCTGCCCACCGGCAAGCTGCAGCGCATCCGGCTGCGCGAGCGCTACGCCGGCTGAGGGGCGCCCCTCAGCCGTGGTCGGCGCCCAGGCGCGCCCGGTTGCCGGCCATCACCTCGACCCGGCGCTGCTCGATCTCGCCGAACGCCGGCGGGGTCTCGATCGTGCCGCGCGCCTCGGCGGCGCTCGCCGGGCCGGTGTAGGTGGCGATGCCGTCGGCGTAGACCTTCTTCAGCCCGCGCATCATCCGCGGGTCGACCTCGCCCACGGACGCGGCCACCGCCAGCGCCCGATCGCGCAGCTCCCCGTGCGGCACGACCTCGGTGACCAGCCCCATGCGCAGCGCTTCGGCGGCGTCGACGAGCGCGCCGGTCATCGACATCCGCCGGGCGTTGCCGACGCCGACGAACAACGGCAGGTGCGCGGTCAGCCCGCCGCCGGGCAGCACCCCGACGCGCACGTGCGTGTCGGCGAACACGGCGCGCTCGGAGGCGATGAGGAAGTCGCAGCCCAGCGCGATCTCCAGGCCGCCGGTGAACGCCGGCCCGTTGACGGCGCCGATGACCGGGGTCCGCATCCGCGCGACCTGGCCGACGCAGTTGGTGCCCTCGAACTGGTCGAAGTACTTCTTGCCATCCCGCGCGGCCTCCTTGAGGTCGACGCCGGCGCAGAACGCCGGGTCCGCGCCGGTCAGGACGACCACGTGCACGTCCGGGTCCTCGTCCGCGGCGACTAACGCCGAATACAGCGCGGTGACGAGCCCGCCGCCGAGCGCGTTGCGGGCCTGGGGCCGGTTCAGGGTGATCAGGCGCGTGGTGCCGAGCGTCTCGGCGATCAGGATCTCACTCATTCGAGGAGTATTTCCCAGCGGTGTCGCAGCCGCGACCCTTCCCACCTGCGGTGCTGCCGGTGGCGGCGGTGGCCGCCGCGACAGGCGACCGCGCGGGTGTCCGTGGGAGGGTAGCGTCGCCCGCATGGACCGTGGCGGTCGCCTGGTCGGCATCTACACCGCGGCCGGCCGCGGCGCGGCGATGCGGGCCCGCTCCCGGGTGCGGGTGATCGAGGGCCAGGGCCTGGACGGTGACCGCTACGCGGCGGGCACCGGGACCTACTCCGCGTGGGGCGGTTCCGGGCGGGCGGTGACGCTGATCGCCCGGGAGGCGATCCGTGCCGTGGTCGACGACGGTCGGGTCACGCTCGCCGAACACGAGACGCGGCGCAACCTGGTGACCGAGGGGATCGACCTGCCGGATCTGATCGGCAGGGCGTTCCGCGTCGGGGATGTGGTGCTGTACGGCGCGCGGCCGTGCCCGCCGTGCGGCTATCTCGAACGCCTGCTCGACCGCCCGGGCCTGTGGCGGGCCCTCGCCGAGCGGGGCGGCCTGCGGGCGGACGTCATGCGCGGAGGCACGGTCGAGCTCGGCGCCGCCATCGTCCCGCTGTTCACCGGCTGAACAGCCCGGATCAGTCGTCGATGCCGNGGACGCCGGGAAGTCGGTGCCGGGCAGTCGGGGAGGCGACAGGACCGAAACCTACAGCGTCGTGTTCGTCGCGGAGCGAGACCGTAGGCTGAGGCGGTGTCGTCTTCGCGTGCTTCCGGCGCTTTGAGATCGCGGGCCGTCCCGCCGTCCGGCCGTGCGCGGCCCNCCGGGCGGCCCGGGCGGCTCCTCGCGGGTGGCCTTGTGCTCGGGTGTGCCGTCGGGTTCGGGGCGGTTGCGGCGGGGTGCTCCTCCGACGGGTCCGGCGCGGCGGCGGACGTCCGGATCACCGGCTGCGAGCGCGACCCCGACAACCACCGGGCGGTGGTGACGGGCGAGGTGAACAACGGCTCGTCCAAGCGGTCGAACTACGTCATCCAGGTCGACGTCAAGGCCAACGACAGCAAGATCGAAAGCGGGTTGGCGTCGCTGTTCAAGGTGGACTCCGGCGCCCGCAAGACGTTCACGGTCCGGCCGGTGGGCGCGGACGTCCCCAGCGACACCAAGCTGACCTGCACCGTCGCCCACGTCGGGCGGATCGCCGCCGAATAGCGGCCGGACGGGCCGCGGTGGCGCGGGCCGAAGGGCCGAGCCGGGGCGCCGGCAATCGCTTGTCCCCGGGTACCAAGGCGGCATACACAGGGATCGGCGCTGGACCAGCGTCACCAGCAGCGAGCAGTCGCTGGCCCGGGTGATCCGTGGAGGATGCCGATGTCCGACTCCGAGCGTGTGTCCGTCCAGCGGCGGGTGCCGGCCGCCGCGAGCGAGATCTTCGCGCTCATCACGGATCCGCACGGCCATGTGCGCATCGACGGCTCCGGGATGCTCGTCGCCCCGGTCGACGCTAAGCGCCTCGAGCAGGTCGGCGACACCTTCGAGATGGACATGGACCGCGAGCCGCTCGGCGACGTCCCCCTCGGCCGCTACAAGGTGATCAACACGGTCACCAGGTTCAGCCGGGACGCGCAGCTCGAATGGGGCGTCGCGGGGGTCGGCATGCCGAACGTCGGTCACGTCTACGGCTACCTGCTCGACCCCGTCGACGCGACCACCACCGACGTGACGTCCTACTGCGACTGGAGTGGGTCGCCCGAGCGGTGGAAGGCCCGGATCACCTGGCCGGTCGTCCCGGTGGCGTCCCTGGAGAAGTCGCTGGAGAACCTGGCCCGCGTCGTCGCGGCGTCGGCCGGCTGACCCCCGGCGCCGCGCGGTCAGGACCGGGCGATGTCGGCTGACCGGTGGTCGAGGCGGTCCGGTGCGGGCGCGGCCGGGGCGGGGCGGCGGGCAGGCGGCGTGGGCCGGTCGGGCCGCCGGACGGCTGGTACGCACCCCGACCCGGCTGGTCGCGGCCCGGCTGGTCAAGGTCGAGCCGATCACTGCCCGGCTGGTCAAGGTCGGGCCGGTCGCGCAGCAGGCCGACCCGGGCGGCGACCCCGAGGCTGTACAGCAGGGAGCGCACCCGGGAGTCGATCTCGTCCCGGATCGGCCGGACGTCCTCGAGGGGCTTCTCCGCCGGGTCGTCGAGCTCCCAGGTGAGGTACCGGGTGTGCGGGTAGATCGGGACGGTGTCGCCACAGCCCATGGTGATGACGACCGACGCGGCGCGCACGGCGTCGTCGGTGAGCCGGGTCGGGCAGGCTCCGGACAGGTCGATGCCGACCTCGGCCATGGCCGCGACCACCGGCAGATGCAGGGTCGCCGCGGGCGCGGGGCCGGCGGAGCGGGCCTGAACCCGGCCGCGGCCGTGCTGGTCGAGCAGCGCGGCACCCATCTGTGAGCGTCCCGCGTTGTGCACGCACACGAACAGCACCTCGGGCGGGCGCTGCATGGGCACCATGGGCTGGGCGGGTCGCAGCGGGGCGGTGTCGACGGACAACGAGTCGACGGACAACGAGTCGACGGACAACGAGTCGACGGGCGTCGAATTGATGGACGTCGAATTGATGGACATCGAGTCGGACGGCGAGCGCCCGGTCATCGGGGCCACGGCGTCAGAAGATGCGGGGCGCGCCAGGAACGGCGCCNCCGATCGGACCAGCGGAACCCCCCGCAGGCTGACCCGACGGTGACGGCGCCCCTGCCGCCGGCCGCATGGACGGGTGTCTCGCCCGGTGCTGACCCGCGCTGCCCGAAGGCGTCCGCGCGCTGTCGCCGGTCCGTGGTGTCCACGCATGAATTTCAGGCATTCATCCCATCTTACAGGGACGTGCCGGGCTGTCATGGGTGAAACCCGCAGCAGCGGCGGAGACCGGCCGACGACCGCGCCGGCCGGTCTCAGCCGAGACCGTCGAGCAGCGCGGGGAGATCGGCGAACGAGTCGATGACGTGGTCGGGACGCCCGGAGGCCGCCGCGAGGGTGTCGGACCGGAACTTGCCGGTGCGGACCAGCACCCCGGTCAGTCCATGGCGGGCGGCCGCGAGCACGTCGTGCTCGACGTCATCGCCGATCATGACCGCCTCCGCGGGCCGCGAACCGAGCGCGCGCAGCGCGGTGGCGAAGAACTCCGCCGCCGGCTTGCCGACGACGACCGCCGGCCGGCCNAGCGCCTGCTCCAGACCGTGCAGGTAGGCGCCGGTGTCAAGCTGGAGGCCGCCGCTGGTGCGCCAGAACAGGTTGCGGTGCAGCGCGACAAGGGGCACGCCGTCCGTCGCCCAGGCGAAGACCTGGTTGATCGCCTCGTNGCTGAACTCCGGCCCGGCACCGCCCAGCACGATGACATCCGGCCGTTCGCCGGGCACGCTGAGCGCCACCCCCTCGAGATCGGCGCGGATGTCCCCGCTGGTGAGCACGTGGCAGCGGGCGGCCGGGTGGTGCTGGCGCAGGTAGGACGCGGCCATGGCGGGCGCGGTGAACACCTCGCCGGGGTCGACCGTGAAGCCCGCGGCCGCGAGCGTCGCCGCGATCGACGCCCGGTCGCGGGAGGTGGTGTTCGTGACGAACGCGACGCCGAGCCCCACCGCCCGCAGCCGGTCCAGCGCCTGGGGCGCGCCGGGCAGCGCCTGCCAGGACACCGTCAGCACGCCGTCGATGTCGATGAGCACGGTCCGGATGCGCTCCATGCCGCCGAGACGCTACCGAGTCCGCCGCCCCCGCCGGCCGGCGGGGGCGGCGCGCACCGGTCCGGTCAGCTCGGCCGCCGGGAATGTGCGGTCATCGGCAGCCCGTCCCGCGGGCGCAGCGTGACCAGCGGATGGGGGACGACATCGAGGCCGGGCACGGGCCGCAGCGACCGGTGCCGGGCGATCGCGGCGAGCGCCAGCGCCCCCTCGGCCAGCGCGAACGTGTTGCCGATGCACTGGCGGGGACCGCCACCGAACGGGAAGTAGGCGAACCGTGGACGCTCGGGCACCGCCTCGGTGTCGGTGTCGGTGTCGGTTGTCGCCGCGCAGGGGCGCAGCCAGCGGGTCGGATCGAACCGGTCCGGGTCCGGCCACCAGCGCTCGTCGCGGTGCACCACCCACTGGCTGAACAGCAGCGTGGAACCGGCCGGCAGCAGGTGCCCGCCGACCTCGCGGTCCTCGGTGAGGTGCCGGCCCATCGCCCAGACCGGCGGGTAGAGCCGCATGGCTTCCTGCAGCACCGCCTGGGTGTACTCCAACCGGGGCAGATCGTCGATCGTCGGGGGCCGCCCGCCCAGCACCGTGTCGAGCTCGGCCTGCAACGCCCGCTCGGCCTGTGGGTCGGCGCCGAGGAGATGGAACGTCCAGGACAGCGCGTTTGCCGTGGTCTCGTGCCCAGCGAGCAGCAGCGTCAACGCCTCGTCGCGGACCTGGGTGTCGTCCATCCGCGCACCGGTCTCGGCGTCCTGGGTGAACAGCAGCAGGGAGAGCAGGTCGTCGCCGGTGGCGCCGGCCGCCCGCCGCCGGGCGATCAGGCCGTAGACCATGCGGTCGAGGGCGTCGCGGGAGGCCCGCCGGCGGCGGGAGGCGGGCAGCGGCAGCCGCTCGGCGGCGGTGAAGCCGGGCAGGACGCGGCGACCCGCCGCCGNCATGTTCTCGTGCAGCGCGGTGCGGACGACCTCGATCAGGGCGTCGTCGAGCGGCACGTCGAACAGGGTGCGCGCGACGATCTCCAGCGTCATCTCGGACATCTCGGCGTGGACGTCGAGGCGCTGGCCGTCGCGCCAACGGCGGGCGGTGGAGTCGGCGATCGCGGCGAACGCCGCGCCGTAGCCGGCGATCCGCTGGCGGTGGAACAGCGGCTGCATGAGCCGCCGGTTCGTGCGGTGGGTCTGCCCGGAGCTGGTCAACAGCCCCCGGCCAAGCAGGAGCGACAGCGGTTGGACGACCGTCAGGCGCCCGCCGCGACCGCGCCGCGCCGCCCCCTTGGCGTAGGCACGGTGGCCGCCGACCAGGGCGTCGGCGATCGCCTCCGGGTCGCTGACCAGGTAGGCCGACACGGGCCAGGCGGCGAGATGCACCACCGGGCCGTAGGCGCGGCGCAGGTCGAGGAACCGGGTGAGGGGATCGGACCGCATCCGGCGCAGGGCCGCCAGCCCATTGCCGGCCGGCCCGGGCACCTCCGCCGCCGGGCGTGGTGCCACCCGCACAGCCGGATGCTCAGTTGACACGGTCACTTCGCTACCTCCTCGGACGTCCCGACCCTCGTCAGGGTGGCCCGCCGGGATGCGAGGCAGATGTGAGCGGGACGTCACCTCGGCCGGGGGCGGGCCGGCGTGGCCACAGCCGGCGTCGCCACCGCCGGGGTGGCGGCGGCCGCGTCGGTGATTGCCGCGTCGGTGATCGGGGCCGCATGTGCCTCGGCGATGCCGGCGGCGGCGAGCCGGTCGAGGGTCCGGGCCAGGACCGCGGTGTCCTCCAGGGTCCTGACCTCGGTGATCTTCCCCCAGCGCATCCGCATGAACTGCATAACGACGTTGTCGTAGCGGGAGCCGTCCGGCAGGCCGGCGTCGACCGTGACGCGGGTGGCGATGCGGGTCGACCAGGGCCATCCGGCGACGAGCACGTCGTCGACCTGGAAGGTCGTGCCGGGCAGCAGCCGCTCGGTGCGTTGCCACCACAGCCGTAGCGCGGCCGCGGTGTGGCGCTCGCCGGACAGCGCGTGTTCCCCGTAGAAGCGGTAGGTGAACGTCGGCGCCATTCCGGCGATCATCGACTCCCAGTCGCCGGCGCTGATGGCGGCGAAGGCGGCGCGCNCCCTGCCCGCCACGATGCGGTGGTACATCGGCCCTCCTGCTTTCGCTGGACCTGCGGGTCCCGGCGGTGGCGCCGGCCGCGGCGAGATCCACGCTAGCGGCAGTAAGTTCAATAGTGCAACCCGCTAGGCTCGGGTCATTGGTCGATATCCTTGTCGTAGAATGGAGGCATGTCCCGCTACCGACTTTGTCCGACTGTCGAACAGGCGGCTGTGCTGGAGGACCATTGCGGGCATGCGCGGTACGTGTGGAACCTCGCCGCGGAGCAACAGTCGTCGTGGAATCTGCGCCGCGGCCCGGCCCCCGGCTACAATGAGCAGTCGCGCCAGTTGACCGAGGCGCGTCGGGAGAATCCGTGGCTGGCGGCTGGTTCGCATATTGTCCAGCAGTAGGCGTTGCGGGATTTCGCCACGGCCATGGCGAATTTTTCCGGGGTTCGCATCGTAGGCCGTCGTGGCGGAAACGTGGCCGGTCGGAGGGTTTCCGGATTGTCGCGGTGAAACCCGCGGATGTGCGTNCCCTGAACCGCCGCTGGTCCGAGGTCCGGATCCCGAAGGTGGGCTGGGTGCGGTTCCGCCGGTCCCGGACGGTCCCGGATGCACGTTCCTACCGGGTGACGCGGGACCGGGCGGGCCGCTGGCATGTCGCGTTCGCGGTCGTGCCCGATCCGATCCCGGCGCCGGGTACCGGCACGATTGTCGGGGCGGACCGGGGCGTGACCGTGTCGGCCGCGCTGAGCAGCGGGGAGTCGCTGCACTGTCCCGGGTTGCGGCCCGGGGAACAGGCTCGGCTGGTCCGCCTGCAACGCCGGCTCGTGAAAGCGAAACGTGGATCGAACCGGCGGGCCCGGCTCCGCGCGCGGATCGCCCGGGTGAAGGCCCGGGAGGTCGACCGGCGCAAGGACTGGGTCGAGAAGACCAGCACCGGTCTTGCCCGCCGGTACGACCTGATCCGGGTCGAGGCTCTGCCGGTCGGGACCATGACCCGCTCGGCGCGGGGCACCGTCGCCGCGCCGGGGCGGAACGTGCGGCAGAAAGCCGGGCTGAACCGGAGCATTCTCGCCCACGGCTGGGGGCTGCTGGTCCGGCGGTTGGAACAGAAAGCCCCCGGCCGGGTCGAGAAAATCAATCCTGCGTACACGTCGCAGACCTGTAACACCTGCGGGACCCGGGATCGGGAGGCGCGTGAGAACCAAGCCGTCTTCCGCTGTCGGGNCTGCGGATGTCAGGCGAACGCCGACGTGAACGCGGCACGGAACATCGCCCTGGGGCATCAGTGGGCAACCACGTGGGTGACTGCGCGGGGAGGCGACGCCAATGGGCGGCCTGTGAACCGCGAACCTCAACACTGCGCGCCCCCTCCGGTGGATGTGTAGAAGTTGGAATCCCCCGTGTTCACGCGAGGGAGGATGNCAAGCGCCAGACGAGCTTCGCGGCTATGCACTGCTCCCTCGCCCGGACTCTGGAGGTGGTGGGCGACTGGTGGTCGCCACTGGTGCTGCGCGACCTCTACCTGGGCATCCGCCGCTTCGACGAGCTGGTCACGGACCTGGGGATCTCCCGCAACCTGCTGACCTCCAGGCTGGCCGACCTGGTCGCCGGCGGAGTGGTCCGGCGGGTCCGGTATGCCGATCGTCCACCGCGGTTCGAGTACGAACTGACCGACGCCGGTCGCGACCTCGTCCCGGTGCTCCTCGGGATGACCGCCTGGGGGGATCGCTGGGCGACGCCCGAAGGCGGCCCGCCGATCCGGTTCGAGCACGACCGCTGCGGCCGGGAGTTCATCCCCACGGTGCACTGCTCCGCCTGCGGCGAGCCCGTCACCGCCGACGCTGTGCGCCCCCGGCCCGGCCTCGGCGGCCGGCGCGCGCCGGGGACGATGGTGCTCCCCGACCTCCTCGCCGATCGTCCCGACTGACCCGGCTGACCCGGTCGGACCCGCAGGCGAAGGGGCCCGGCGAGGACGTCCGCTCGCGGCTTGTCGACGTGCCGGCCAGGCTCCTGCCGGGTTGAGCCGCCCGCGCCACGCGGGCGCGGGCCGGCCGGCGCGGCGAGGCTCCCGGCCGGGACGGTGGCCGCGGCGCAGTGGACGGACGCCGGGGGTACGGCCGGCGCCGCCTCGGCGCGGCTCGCCGGTTCCGGCCGGCGGAGCGCCCCGGGACGGACGGCGGCCACGGGAACCGGTGCCGGCCGCGTCCCGACCCGGAGGCCGCGCCGGCCGGCGGGCTCGCGGTCAACGCCGCATCAGCAGCGAGCCGCCCAGCAGGTAGGCGCCGACCATCTCGAAGTTCATCGGCGACAGGGTGATGTGCGCGGCCGCGCTGTGGACGTCGCGCAGGCAGCGGTCGAGCCGCCCGCCCGAGCCCAGCGCGCGGGTGCCGGCCATGCTGTGCAGGCTGTCCACGGCCTTGACCGTGTTCTCGCCGACGGTGGCGGCGGCCAGCCTGATCAGCGCGGACAGCTCCTCGCCGCCGATCAGGCAGCNCAGGCTGGCATGGTTGGCGGCGTCTTCCAGCAGCAGCTCGGCGGAGCGGACCAGCGCGGCGGCGCGGGCGAGGCCGGCCTGGACGGTGTGGCTGGAGCCCAGGGTCTGCGTCCCCCGGGCGGGGACCGTGCCCACGGCGATGCCCGGGAAGGCGCTCAACGCATCCTGGGCGATGCCGAGGATCGTCGACGCCGTGGTGAACGGCCCGAAGTCGTAGTAGGCGATGGGATAGCCGCGGGAGGGACGGGCGGCCGGTGGGCGGCGCAGCAGGCCGCCGTCGACGGTGAACTCCTCGGGCACGAACTGGTCGTCGACGGTGAAGCTGACACTTCCCGTCCCCCGCAGGCCCGTCGTGAACCAGTCGTCGTCGAAGCGGACCGCGTCGGCGGGGACGAACAGCATCCGGGTCCGCGCGGTCGCCGCCGTCGCGGGATCGCCACCCGCGGGATCGCCGCCCGGGGGGCCGCCCGCTGCGGGGCTGCCTCCCGAGGGGCTGCCTCCCGAGGGGCCGCCTCCCGCGGGGCCGCCTCCCGCACTGTCGGGCGCCAGGACGAGGCCTTCCTCCGCGGCGGGGTCGACCTCCGTGACCAGGGAGGCACAGACGAGCCAGTCGGCGTGCGTGGATCCGCTCGCGAACGACCAGCGGCCCCGTAGTCGGTAGCCGCCGGGCACCGGCTCGGCCTGACCAGACGGGTTGATCCCACCGACCACGAGCCCGTCGCTGTCCTGGAAGAGCTGGCAGGCGACCTGCTCCGGCAGGTAGTCCGACATCCGGGAGATAACTCCCTGCACCCCCATCTGCCAGGCGACCGAGGCGTCGACGCGGGCGAGGGCCTGCAGGACGGCGGAACCGGTCCGGACGCTGACTCCGCCGCCACCGAAGGACGGGGACACCCACATGCGGTGAATATTCTGATCCCGCAGCGCGGCGATGACGGCGGGCGGCGTCACCCTTTCCCGTTCGGCCTGCTCGCGATGGCGGACCAGGACGGGAGTGACCTTCTCGACTCGCGAGAGCCACTCGGTCGTCTCTTCGTGGGAGTGTGCGGAGCCGCTCCAGGACACGTCAGATACCTACTCTGCTCGGAATTCGCGTCGGGTCTGCAGGCAAAGGCCGGAACGGAAGTGCCGGTAGGCTCTTGACCGGCAGGTTTCCGGCTCTTTGCGGGGACGGGCGGCCGGTTGCCATTGTTGTTGACAGCTCGATACGCGCCGGCGCCGGGTGGCCCGTAGGTGGTGGATGCCAGGGGCCGCCCACCGGAGCGGGACGCGCGACGAGGCGGTGCGCCGCGGTCGTAGTGGCGCTGAGCTGCGCGGACATCCGCCGCCCCTTCCTCATCGGGGCAGGCGACCGCGGGTTGCGGCCACCTTGCGGCCCGGCGTTCAGCCGCATCTACGGTTAGATCCTAGCAATTTAAACGCAGATGCGGTCTGATGTAGGAAGAAGGGTCCGTGGGTGCGGTCCAGTTGGCCGGGTCGGACGGTCCGATAGGCCCCAGTGTGACCCGACTGCCCGGGGGTATTCGCCGGTCGCAGCGTTGCTCGAACGGCCGGAAGANGGCCGCGTGACTCGGGTAACACCGTCGTCATGCAACTCGTCCGATACATGAGCTAGATAAGGTCGATTCATGATCCTTAGTATTCGTAACCGATTCACCGGAATTATTACCNAGATAGTTAGCGGCTCGGTCATGGGAACCGTCACCATGGAGATTCCCGGCGGCCAGTCACTCGCGGCCACGGTCACGATGGACGCGATCAAGGATCTCGGTATCGGCATCGGCACCGCCGTGGAGGCGCTCATCAAGTCGACCGACATCGCGGTGGCGACCACCGAGGTGTCCGGACTGAGTATCCGGAACAAGCTGGCGGGCACGCTCGTCGGACTCGACTCCGGCGGTGCGATGTCAGTCGCGAGGATCAAGGTCGGCAAGGATGTGGAGCTCACGGCGGCGATCACCCGGGCGGCGGCCGAGGAGCTCAAGCTCGAGCCCGGTACGCCGGTCACCGCACTGATCAAGTCCACCGAGGTCTCCTTCTCCGCAGTCTGACGCGCCCTCCGCGCCGACCGGCGCATCCGCCGGTCGGCGCGCGGCGCCTCCTCGGCAGCCCGTAGCGTCCGCCTGCCGCCTGCCGCCTGCCGCCTGCCGCCTGCCGCCTGCCGCCTGCCGCCTGCCGCCGCAGCCCTTGCCCTCGCGCCGCCGCTTGCCGCCAGCTCGGCTGCGGTGCCCGCCCGCGGCCCGCGCCTGGCCGCCTGGCCGCCTGGCCGCCTGGCGAAGTCACCCGATCCGGGTGTCCGGGTGCGGTTCGGAAAAGGACGCACTGTTATTGCGACCCAGGGTGGGTACCCCGTAACGCAGGGCCTGACCACCCGCTGTGCGGGGGATCGCACCGGCATGCCCCCCCGGCGGTCGCGATACGCGTCCCTGACGTCGACGTACTGTCACCGAATCCGGGTGACCGCTTTCGCATCCCATATTCCATCAGTGGCCCGACGTATGCGGAGAATGCGCGGTTTCCCGGCTCGGCCGCAGTGCTTCCGCGGACAAGCCGGATGGCCGCCGTCGACCAGGAGGCGGGAATTCTCGTGGAGATCGCAATCACCGGGGCAACCGGATTTCTGGGTGTGCATCTGGTGCGGGAACTTCTCGAGCGGAATGCGTCGCTGACGGTTCTGGCCCATGCGGGCTCCGGGGACGCCGCGGCCCGGCTCGCCAGGTTCCTGCAGGTCACCGGGGCCAGCCCGCGGCTGGTCGACGAGCTCCCGCACCGGGTCTCGGTGGTCGACGTGGACGTGGCCGAGCCGTTCCTCGGCCTCGCTCGTGCCGATTTTCGGCGGGTGGCGGACGGCGTCGACGCCATCTGGCACAGCGCCGCCCAGACGAAGCTCGCCGGCGACCTCACCGAGCTGCAGCACGTCAACGTCGGCGGCACCCGGAACATGCTGGCGCTGGCGGCGGCGGGCGGGCGACGGCCGCGTTTCTACCACGTGAGCACGGCGTTCGTGGCCGGCCTGCGGCCCGACCCGGTCGTCTACGAGGACCAGCTCGACGCCTCGTGGGGATTTGCCAGCCCGTACGAGCAATCGAAGTACGAGGCGGAGGTCGTGGTCCGGGACTGGTCGGCCGACAGCGGCCGGCCGGTCGTGGTGTTCCGGCCGAGCGTCCTGGTCAGCCACCGCCCGCCGCATCCGGACCTGCCGTCGGACACCCTGGAGGCGGTCGCCCGCTTCATGCTCACGATCGCCTCGATGGCGGTGGAAGGCGGCCTGGTCGACGCCGAGGAGCCGGCCGTGCAGACCGTGCGGGTCGTCGGCGACCCGCAGGCACGCTGGAACATGATGGCCGTCGATGACGCCGTGCGGGACATGGTGCGCCTCGCCGGGCGCCCACCGGCCGGCGCGACGACCACCTATCACATCGTCAGCAGCCGCGACCTGCCCGTGTCGCTGCCCATCGACCTGCTGGAGAGCCTCCTGCCGGTCCGCGTGGAGCTCGTCGAGCAGCCCCCGACCGACCCGACGCCGCTGGAACGGATCATCGGCATGGTGCCCGGGTTCCTCATGTACCTGCGCCATCGCCACGTCTTCGACGACACCCGCACCCGCACGGCGCTGGGCGAGCGGCTCGCCGAGACGCTGGTGGACCGGGACTACCTGCTCTCCGGCCTGGGCGTCGCGGAGATGGACCTGGCTCCGGGCGACCTGCTCGCCTCCGACCTGCTGGCCCGCGCCCTGTCCGCCTACGACCCGACGACCAGGGCCGATCCCGCCGCACGAGCCGATCCCGCCGCGCCTCTCGACCCCGCCGCGCGGACCTACCCGGCCGCACGGACAGACCCGGCGCCGCGGGTCGAATCCGCCCAGATCAAATCCGCCCCGGGTGGGAGCAGCCGATGACCGTCACCCCTCGACCGCCCCGCATCGCGGGCCCGCCGGAGCGCCGGAGCCGTCCTGCGCCGGCGCTGCGCCGGCCGCCTGCGCGTCGGCCCCACCCGGATGGATCCGACAGCCGGCCGGTGACGGCACCGACCTGGCGGCCGGGCCCGCACCCGGCGGCCTTCACCGGACCGGAGCTTGCCGCCTGCGTGCGCGCGGTGCGGGAGCCGGTGCACCTGCTGGCCGTGCCCGGCCGGGGCGTCGGCCTCGGTCTCGGCGGCGACGTCGGCGCCGGGGACCCCGCCGCCCCGGTGGTGGTGGGCATCCTGCCCGCCCTGTACCCGGAGTGGCTTGGCGACCGCTCGTTCGCGGCGGCGCACGGGGTGCGTTTCCCCTACATCGCCGGGGAGATGGCGACCGGCATCGCGACGACCGCGATGGTGACCGCGATGGCCCGCGCCCGGATGCTCGGCTTCTTCGGCTCGGGCGGGCTGGGACTCGACCGGATCGAGAAGGCCGTCGTCACCCTGGCCGACGCGCTCGCCGGCCAGCCGAACTGGGGGGTCAACCTGCTGCACTCGCCGGGCGACCCGGCGCTGGAGAACACCACCGCCGCCCTGCTGCTGCGCCACGGGGTTCCGTGCGTCTCGGCGTCGGCGTTCATGTCGATCACGCCGGCGGTGGTCCGCTGCGCGGCGGCGGGGTTGCGCCGCACGCCCGACGGCCGGGTGGAGCGCCGAACCCGGGTGTTCGCGAAGATCTCCCGGCCCGAGGTCGCCGAGCAGTTCATGTCGCCGCCGCCGGGGGAGATCCTGCGTGCCCTGGTCGACGCCGGGCAGATCACCGCGGCGGAGGCGGAGCTCGCGGCGGGCCTGCCGATCGCCGAGGACATCACGGTCGAGGCCGACAGCGCCGGGCATACCGACGGGCGGCCGATGGCCATCGTGGTCCCGGCCGTGCAGGCCGTGCGGGACCGGGTCGTCGCCCGCTTCGACTACCCGCGGCCAGTGCGGGTGGGCGCCGCCGGCGGCCTGGGCACGCCGCAGGCGGTCGCGGCGGCCTTCGCGCTCGGCGCGGCCTACGTGCTCACCGGTTCGGTGAACCAGGTCAGCGTCGAGTCCGGCCAGTCCGAGGACGCCAAGGCGATGCTCGCCGGTGCCGACCTGGCCGACGTGGCGCTGGCGCCGGCCGCGGACATGTTCGAACTCGGCGCCAAGGTGCAGGTGCTGCGCCGCGGATCGATGTTCGCGCCGCGTGCCGGGCTGCTGTTCGAGGCGTACCGCCGGCACGACAGCCTGGAACAGCTCGCCCCCGAACTGCGCGCGAAGCTGGAGCGCGACCTGTTCGGCATGTCCCTGGACGACGTGTGGACCCGCACCGCCGCGTACTGGGTCGAACGCGACCCCGGCCAGGTGGAGCGGGCGTTGCACGATGCCAAGCACCGGATGGCGCTGGTGTTCCGGTGGTATCTGGGGAACTCCGGCCGGTGGGCGCTCGCCGGCGAGCAGAGCCGGCGCACCGACTACCAGATCTGGTGCGGTCCGGCGATGGGCGCGTTCAACCGGTGGATCAGCGGNAGCTTCCTCGCACAGGCGGCGGAGCGCAGCGTCGTCCAGATCGCCCTGAACCTCCTCGAAGGAGCGGCGGTGGTCACCCGCGCTCATCAGGTGCGCAGCTTCGGGGTGCCGGTGGGTGTCGCTCAGTTCCCGCCGCGCCGGCTGGTGCTCGGCGCCGACGGCTGACCTCGCGGCCGGTCGGTCTCGAAAGGGCCGGCCGGTCCGGAAGGAGACACGGACACAATGCGACGAACCGACTCCCCGCCCCAACCGCCGATCGCGGTCGTCGGAGTGGGCGCCATCATGCCGGGCTCGATCGATGCCGCCGGGTTCTGGAACTCCATCGTCCGCGGCGAGGATCTGATCACCGAGGTGCCGCGTTCCCACTGGCTGGTCGAGGACTACTACGACCCGGACCCGGCCGCGATCGACAAGACCTACGTGCGGCGCGGCTCGTTCCTGCCGACGATCGACTTCGACCCGGCCGAGTTCGGCATCCCGCCGAGCACCGTCCCGGCCACCGACACCGCGCAGTTGTTCGCGCTGCAGGTCGCCGACCAGACGCTGCGCGACGCCCTGGGCGACGAGTACGACACCGCCGACCGCGGCGGCATCGGCTGCATCCTCGGCAGCGGCAACCTGGAGCTGCTCAGCGAGATCGACCTGCGCCTGGGTCGTCCGATGTGGTTGAAGGCGCTGCGTGAACTCGGCTACTCCGACGCCGATGCCCGGCGGACCTGCGACCACGTCCTCAAGGACTATCCGCAGTGGCAGGAGGCCACGCTGCCCGGCGGCCTGGGCAACATCGTCGCCGGCCGGGTCGCGAACCGGCTCAACCTGCACGCGGTGAACTACACCGTGGACGCCGCCTGCGCGAGCTCCCTGGCGGCGGTGTCGGCCGGCGTGAACGAACTCGTCCTCGGCCGCGCCGACATGATCATCAGTGGTGGTGTCGACGCCCTGAACAACCCGTGCACGTTCGTGAGTTTCTGCAAGACGCCGGCGCTGTCGCCGACAGAGGACTGCCGGCCCTTCTCCGCGCAGGCCGACGGCACGCTGCTCGGCGAGGGCGTCGCGATGGTCGCGCTCAAGCGCCTCGACGACGCCCGCCGGGACGGCAACAAGATCTACGCCGTGATCCGCGGGATCGGCTCGTCGTCGGACGGCCGGGGCGCGGCGATCTACGCCCCGGCGCCGGGCGGGCAGGTCAGGGCGGTGCGGGCCGCCTACGCCGACGCCGGCTACGGCCCGGAGACGGTCGGGCTCGTCGAGGCGCACGGCACCGGCACCGTCGTCGGGGACCGCACCGAGGTCACCGCGCTGACCGAGGTGTTCGGCGACGCCGAGCGCACCGGCGACCGCTGGTGCGCGCTGGGTTCGGTCAAGTCGCAGATCGGGCACACGAAGTCGGCGGCCGGCGCGGCCGGGCTACTCAAGGCCGTGCTCGCCCTGCACCACCACACCCTGCCACCGACGATCAAGGTGACGGAGCCGAACGCCGATCTCTCGCTCGATTCCAGCCCCTTCTACCTCAACACCGTCTGCCGCCCCTGGGTGCGCCCGGCGGACCACCCGCGGCGGGCCTCGGTGTCCAGCTTCGGCTTCGGTGGCATCAACTTCCACATCGCGTTGGAGGAGGCACCCGCCCCCGCCGGCGGGTCCCGAGCGGCCGGCGAGTCCGGCGAGTCCGGCGACGGCCTCGTCCGGCGGCATCGCCTGCCGCGGGCCGCCGGCAGCGAGCTGGTCCTGTTCGGCGCCGACACGCCCGAGCAGATCGTCGCCGCGCTGCGGGCGATCGACACCTCCCGACCCACCGCGGGGATCGCGCGGGCGAGCCGGCGCGAGTTCGACTCCCGCCGCCCGGTCCGCCTCGCCCTGGTCGCGGGCTCCGCCGAGCAGCTCGGCACCCGGATCGACCAGGCCGCCAACCTGATCGGCCAGCGGCCGCGGGAGCCGTTCACCAACCCCCGTGGGCTGCACTACGCGGTCCCGAACTACGCGGCCCCGACCGACGCGGCCCCGACCGACGCCGCCGGCACCGGCATCCCGCCCGTGCCGCCGCCGGCGGCGGCCCCGCCGGCGTTCCTCTTCCCCGGCCAGGGCAGCCAGTACGTCGGGATGGGCACGGACGTGGCGCTGCGCTACCCCGCCGCGCAGGAGGTCTGGGACCGCCTCGGCGGCCTGCGTTTCGGCGGCACACCGCTGCACGAGGTGGTGTTCCCGCCGCCGACCTTCGACGAGGCCGAGCGCGCCGCCCGGCAGAGCACGCTGACCGCCGCCGAATGGGCGCAGCCGGCGATCGCGCTGCACTCGCTGGCCCTGCTCGCCGTCCTCGACGGCTACGGGGTCCGCCCACCCTGCGTGGCCGGACACAGCTTCGGTGAGCTGACGGCCCTGTGCGCCGCCGGCGTCCTCGACGCCGAATCGCTGGTCATCCTCGCCCGCCGGCGCGGCGAGCTGCTGCGCAACACCACCGAGCGGGCGGGCGGGCGGATGCTCGCCGCCGTCGCCGCCCACGACGACGTTGCGGCAGCCCTCGACGGGCTGCCCGACCGGGACGTCTGGGTGGCCAACCACAACGCCCCGAGGCAGCTCGTGCTGTCCGGCACGGCGGCGGCCCTGGAGACCGTGCAGGGCAAGCTCGCCGCCGAGGGCATCGCCACGCGGTGGCTGGAGACGGCCACCGCCTTCCACTGCCCCCTGGTCGCGGCGGCCCGCGACCCGCTGCGCGAGGTGCTCGAGGGCATCGAGATCCATCCGGCGCACTGCGAGGTCATCGCGGGCTCCGACGGCCGGCCCTACCCGTCCGACCCGGCGCTGATCCGGGAGCGGATCGTCGACCAGCTCACCGCGCAGGTGCTGTTCGTCGACCAGATCGAGACCATGTACGCCGACGGCGTGCGGACCTTCGTCGAGGTGGGCCCCGGCGGGGCCCTCACCGGCCTGGTCAACCAGATCCTCGACGGCCGGGAGCACCTCGCGATCAGCCTGGACCGCCGCGGCCAGGACGGCGACGCCACGCTGCAGTCCGCGCTCGGCCAGCTCGCCGTCCAGGGCGTGCGGCTGACCTTCGACGACCCGCCGCCCGCCCCCGCCGGCGTGCGGCACCGGAAGCCGGTGATGACGATGCGGATCGACGGATCCAACTACGGCCGCAACTACCCGCCGCCGCTGGACGAGCCATCGCCCAACGGCGATCACCCAGCCCGGTCCGCCGCGACCGCCTCCCCGGCGTCCGTGCCTCCCGCGCCCGCCTCCCCGGCGTCCGCCGCCGCAGTGGCCGCGCCGGCCGTGCCGGCCCCGGCCCCAGCCGACGACGTCGCCGTCCCGCCGCGTTCCGTCGCCCCCGCCGCACAGCCGGCCCCGGTTCCGGTTCCGGTCGACAGCGCGATCCCGACAGCACCGACGGCACCGACCGTCGGACCGCCGACGCAGCCCGGCGCACCATCGCGGGCCGCGGAATCCCTGGCGGCACCGCCGGCGGCCGCGCCGCCGGTCGCCGGTCCGACACCGACACCGACACCGACACCGACACCGACATCGACATCGACACCGGCACCGCCGCCCGCCGAGCCGATGCCCGCCGAGCCGATGCCGGCTGCGCAGGCCGCGGAGCCCATGCCGGCTCCCCCGGCCGCGGAGCCGATGCCCAGGGCGCCGTCCCCCGGCGGGCTGGTCACCACTGCGGAGATGCCGGCGGTGGCGTCGTCGCCCGATGCGGCGCTGGTGGGCGATGTCGTCGCCGGGCCGGGCTGGTGGGCCGCCTTCGTCGAGGCACACCGGCAGACCGCCCAGGTCCAGGCCGCCTACCAGCACCTGATGACCGAGGCACAGGTGGAGTTCCTGCGCACGACGGAGGCCATGTGCGCACGGCTGGCCGGTGCACCCGCCATGGACGTGCCCCCGGCGCCCGGATACCTGCCGGCCGTGCCGACGGTGAACCCCGCGGCGCTGCCAGCGTCGGCCCCGCCTGCGCCACCTGCGGCGGCGGTGCCGGCCACGGCGATGCCGGCGGCGGCGATGCCTGCGTCGGCCATGCCCCCGGCGCCGGCGGCGCCGACGAGCACCACGCCCCGGCCGGCCGAACCGGCCCAGGCCGGTCAGGCCATGGCGGCGCCGCCCGCGGTGCCGGTGGCCGACTCGACGATCGCGCCACCCACCTCCGCCGCGGTCGCCGTGCCGCCGGTGGTGGCGCAGGGCACCGTCTCGCCCGTTGCCGCAGCACCTGGCATTGCCGCTGATCAGCCGGTCGGTGGCTCGCCCGCCGTCGCCCCGGCACCGGCCGGTGGCGAGGCCGCGGGGGCGCCGGCGCCCCCGCGCAGCGTCGAGGAGCTGGAGGCGTTGCTGCTCGACGTCGTCGCGGAGCGCACCGGATACCCCGCCTCCGCGCTGGCGATGGACATGGAGCTGGAGGGCGACCTCGGCATCGACTCGCTGAAGAAGGTCGAGATCCTCTCCGCGCTGCGTCAGCACGTCGGCGAGATCGCGGTCGACGTCAGCGAGGGCGACGCCCTGGCTCAGCTCACCGCGCTGCGCACCCTCGGCGAGGTCGTCGATCTCATGCGCAACCGGGCCGACGAGCCGCAACCGGCGGCGACCGGAGCGACCGGAGCGACCGGAGCGAGCGGGTCGACCGGGCTGACCGGGCTGACCGGGCTGGATCCGACCGGCCCCGGCACGGCGGCGGCCGCGGCCATCCCGGACCTCGCCGAGCGCCCCGCCGGGGATCCGGCGGGGGCTGCGGCGGCCACCTCGGCACAGGGCTCGACGGGCGTGGCGGCCGATGCCCCCTTTCCGGCCGGTTCCTCGGGAGGGGCCGCCGGCTGGCCGCCGCTGACCCGGCTCGTGCCGGAGGTCAGGCCCGTCATGGCCCCGGGGCTTGCTCCTCTCGGGCTGGGCGCGCGTCCGCTGACGATCGTCGACGGCGGCAGCGGCCTCGGGTCCGCGCTCGCCGCCGAGCTCGACCGGCATGGCCTCCGCGCGGTCGTCACCGACGGCCCGCCGGACGCCGGGCCGGACGGGGCACCGGGCGGGCTGGCCGCCGACGCCGGCGGGGTGATCCTGCTCGGCGGGCTGGCGGGCGTCGACTCCGTCGAGCAGGCCCTCGACCGGCAGCGGGACGCCTTCCGCTGGGCGCGGGCCATGGCCTCGTCGCCGGCCGTGCACGGTGGGCTGTTCGTCACCGTGCAGGACACCGGCGGCGATCTCGGCCTCGACGGTCGGCAGGGGACGCGGGCCTGGCTCGGCGGGCTGGCCGCGCTGGCCAGCACCGCGGCCGCGGAATGGCCGGACGCCGCGGTCCGGGCGATCGACTGCGAACGGGCCGGGCGCGACCCGGCCCGGCTCGCCGCCGCCATCGCCCACGAGCTGCGGCAGGGCGGGATGACCCCGGTCGTCGGCCTGCGCGCCGACGGCACCCGCCTCGTTGCGGGGGTGGCGCCGGCCCCGCCGGAACCGGCGGACGCGCACCCGCTTCGGCTCGCGCCCGGCGCGGTGATCGTCGCGACGGGCGGCGCCCGCGGCGTGACGGCCGCATCCCTGATCGAGCTGGCCCGGACCTGCCAGCCGCGGCTGGTCCTGCTGGGCCGCACGCCCCTGCTCGACGAGCCGGCCGGGCTCGCGGCCGCGACCGACGAGCCGTCGCTGGTGCGGCTGCTGGCCGACCGCGACGACGCGGCAGCCGGCCCGGCCCGGCTGCGGGCGCAGGCGCGCGAGATCCTGGCCGCGCGGGAGGTGCACGCCACCCTCGCCGCCCTCCGGCGCGCCGGTTCGCAGGCCCGCTACCTGCCGGTGGACGTCCGCGACCCCGACGCGGTCGCCCGTGCCCTGGAGGAGGTCCGGGCGGACTGGGGGCCGGTCAGCGGGCTCGTCCACGGTGCCGGCACCCTCGCCGACAAGCTGCTCGTCGACAAGACCGACGACGCCTTCGACCGGGTGTTCGACACGAAGGCGCGGGGTCTGTGGACGATGCTGGACGCGCTCGCCGACGACCCCGTGGAGCTGCTGTGCCTGTTCTCCTCGGTGGCGGGCTGGTTCGGCAACGCCGGCCAGGCCGACTACGCCATGGCGAACGCGACCCTGGACCATGTCGCGGGCACCTACCGGGCCACGCATCCGGACTGTCTGGTGCGATCGATCGCCTGGGGCCCCTGGGCCGGAGGGATGGTCGGACCGCTGCTCGCCGAGGTCTTCGCCAGCCGCGGAGTGNNGGCGCTCCCGGTCGCCCAGGGCGCGGCGGCGTTCGTCGACGAGATCACGGGTGCGCGCAGCGCCGGGACGCAACCGCGGATCCTGCTCGGCGCGGGCGGCCCGGAGGCACTCGGCGCCTCGGCCGACGGCGAGCAGGCACCGTCCGCCCGGCGAGTTCTCGGCCAGCTCTCGGTGCACGAACGCACCCATCCCTGGCTGACCGACCACAGCCCGGCCGACATCGCCGTGCTCCCGCTCGCGATGGCGCTGGACTGGCTCGCCCGCGGGGCCCGCGCGCTGCGCGGCGACGGCGAGGCCGGGATGGTGCTGCGCGACCTGCGGGTCCTGCGCAAGATCGCCTTCCCGCACCTGGCCGACACCGGGCACGAGCTGTACGTCAGCGTGACCGAGGCCGGGGCCCCGGGCGGCGGTGACCTGTCCGCCGCCGGTGCCGGCGCGGCGCCGCTACCCGTGCTGCGCCTCGACGACGCCGACGGCATGCCCCACTACCAGGCCAAACTCGACGCCGCACAGCCAGCGCCCGTGCCGTCGTCAGCCTGGCCGACCCCGGACGGCCTCGCCGAGAAGGCGGCCGAGGTGTCGACGTGCCGGGACCTGATCTACCGCAGCGACGCGCTGTTCCACGGCCCGCGTTTCCAGGCGATCCAGTGGCTCAAGGGGATGTCGGAGCATGGCGCCGAGGGGTCCGTCGTCGGTGTGCGGGAGCTGGCCTGGGGGCTCGACGACTGGTACTTCGACGTCGCCGGCCTCGACGGCGGGATGCAGCTCGCCGGGCTGTGGGCCTGGCGGGTGCTCGGTGGCGCGTTGCCCGTCGCCGTTCGCGAGTGTCGCATTCACCGGCCGGGCCTGATGACCGGGCAGGCCCGCGGCGTCGTCACCGCCCGGGAGATCGACAACATCCACGCCCTGTGCGACGTGGTGGTCCTGGACGACGACGCCGCCCGGATCGAGCTGATCGGGGTGGAGCTGGTCCGCCGCCCCGACTGGATGCCCTCATCCTGACCCCCAGGGGCGATCGGGGAAGGGTCGCGTCTGAACGCACGAGGCCCCCCGGACCGGCGGCGCCTACCGGCCCGGGGCCGCTTTTCGCCCCGGGCCCACATGCCGCCTACTCAAATGTAACCGCTACCGCGAAATGTAACTCCACTGTGGTTACATTTGGGCCGTGTCGCATGACGTGACCGAAATGATCAATCGCCTGCGGGTGGCGGGAGGCGACACCACCGAGGTGGAGGTCAAGTCCGCTGCGGGCGGGTTGCCCGTCTCACTCACCGCGACGTTGAGCGCGTTGGCGAACCAGCCTGGCGGCGGGACCATCATCCTGGGGCTCGACGAGCAGGCGGGATTCCGCCCGGTCGGGCTCGTCGACCCGCAGGTTCTCAAGCAGGGTCTGGCCGCCAAGGCTCGGGCGTTCACACCGCCGGTCCGGCTCACGGTCGACGACGGGGAGGTGGATGGCGCCGCGGTTGTGGTTGCTCGGGTGCACGAGTGCGACCGGTCGTCCAAGCCCTGCCGCGTCACCGCGACCGGCACGGCATACCTCCGTAGCTACGACGGGGACTACGCCCTGTCCGAGGTGGAGGAACAGGGATTCCTGGCTGCCCGCCAGGCACCACTGTTCGATCGGTCACCCGTCGAGGACGCCACCATCGACGATCTGGACACCGAACTCGTCGACGCATTCCTCGGCGCCGTTCGCGAACGCGACCCGGCCGGACTCGGCCGATTTGCCGATGATGCCGAGCTCCTGCGCCGCGGCGGAGTGACGATCGATGGCGGACAGCCCACCGTCGCGGGTCTCCTCGCCCTCGGGGCCCACCCCCAGCAATGGTTCCCCCGATACGTGATCCAAGCGGCCGCAGCGCCCCTTCCCACGGACTCCGCCGCCACGCGGGCCCGCAACCAGGTGACCATCAGCGGGCCTGTCCCGCGGATGCTTGACGCAGCGCTGCTGTGGGCCCGGCGCACCTTCGATACCGCGATCGTCGCCGAGTCGGACGGCACGGTCCACGACCGCCCCAGCTATCCTCTCGTCGCCTTCCGCGAGCTGGTCGCCAATGCTCTGATCCACCGCGACCTCGACCACTGGTCCGCCGGGCTCGCCGTCGAGGTACGGCTCCTCCGGGACCGTCTGGTGGTGGCCAACCCCGGCGGCCTGTACGGCATCACTGTCGACCGGCTTGGCCGCGACGCCGTGACCTCGGCCCGTAACGCCAGGCTCGTCGCGATCTGTCAGCACGTCCGTACCCCGCAGACCGGAGCTCGGGTCATCGAAGCTCTCGCAAGCGGGATTCCCACCGTCACCGAGGCGCTCGCAGACCACGGTCTGCCACCGGCCCACTACGTCGACAGCGGCATCCGGTTCACCGTCGTCCTCCACCAGTTCGCAACCGCCACGCCCGCAGTGACCGCCGAACCCAAGCTGGGCGCCACGGAGCGTCGCGTCTACCAAGCCCTGACCAGCCAGGGAAGAACGGCCCGCGAACTCGCCGAGGAACTCGGTCTGTCCGCGCCGAACATTCGCAGGTCGCTGCGCAACCTGCGCGGCCGCGGACTGGTCATCCAACTCGGCGGCCGCGGGAGAACCACCACCTACCAGCGGAGACCCGACGGCGTGTAATCAAGGCCACCAGCGGAAGACCCGTTCCACCCATGTTGCCGTTTCCCGGATCGTGGGTGCCGGTGAGGCCCGCGGCGTCGTCACCGCCCGGGAGATCGACAACATCCACGCCCTGTGCGACGTGGTGGTCCTGGACGACGACGCTGCCCGGATCGAGCTGATCGGCGTGGAGCTGGTCCGCCGCCCAGACTGGATGCCCCCGCCCTGACCCCTCACGATGGGGGCCGAGCGGATGGTCGCGCGTGAGAGCGAACAGCGAAGGGACCCGCGGTCAGGCCGTGAATCCGCCTGACCGCGCCGGCCGCCCCACGACCACGGACTCCAGGGCATTGAACTGCAGCCGCGTTGTGCCTTCGAGGTGGGCGACGTCGTCCCGGCCGTCGCCGGTGAGGGCGAGGAAGACGTACTGTTCCGTACGGGTCAGGCGGGTGCCGGCGGCGTCGGCGGCCAGCTCGACGGTGGTGAGCGATGCCCAGCGGGGCTGGCCGTCGAGAATGCCCGTGTACGTGAAGACGATGCGTTCGTCGGGAACGATGTCGAGGAACTGCGCGTGGTACTCGATCCGCTCCGGCACCCCGGAGACGGCGAAGGTACCGCCGGCGAGTTCGTGTCCGCCGATGCGGAAGTCCAGCTCGTGCCGGCTCGTCCCCGGCTCGCCCGGGATGCGGAACCAGCGCCTGCGCAGCGCGATGTCGGCGAAGGCGGTGAAGACGTGACCTGGTGGTGCCGCCAGGACGCGCGACAGCCTGAACGACCCGTGAAGCAGGGGGGAACCCGCTTCGGCGGGGACAGTGGCGCTGTCCGCCGAGTCCCCGGACGGGCGATCGATCAGCACCGGCTCATCGTCCCACGGACCGATCCCGCACGAGGCCCATCACTGGGTCGTGCCGCCAGCTTGCCCGTCCGCGGTGTGATTGATATCTCCGTCGCGATGGTGAACGAGAACGCGCTGCGGAGATGCCCACCTGATTTCGGCTGGTCAGGGGTGTTGAAATGTGTTGGACGGCGCCCTCGACCGCCGGCAGACGGTCCTTCCAGGCGGGGATTTATGTCTTCGTTTCGGCACTTTCTGGTAGCACCCGGCGGGAAGCGGCGGCGCTAGTCTTCGTGTCGTCACCGAATCGCGACGGCAAGCATTTCTGGTTGCTTTCCGGGTTGCCGACTGCTTGTCCATCTGATCTGGGCGTTCTGCCGTCTGTGATTATCCATCGACGGAAATGTGTGAGGATGCATATCATGGCTTTGCGAAGGATCCAGTTGGCCGTGGCGGCCGCCGGTCTGCTCGTTCTCGCTTTCGGGATCGGCGGCATCGCCCCAGGGGGGATCTCCGCACCCATCGGTCAGTCGCACGCGAACCACGGAGCCGTGAATATCTTCGCCGGCGGCGGCAACGGTATCGACAACGGAAACGGGGTCGACCACGGTAACGGCGTGGACCACGGGCATTAGGGTGCGTAGCTGATCCGGATCATGGGGCTCGGTTGTGCTCCTTGATCCGGATCGTCAGGGCGTGGCGGGTGGGGACCGGCTGTGGTCGTTGAAGGTAGGGCGTGCCCGGACGGCGTGGCGCGGTCCCTCGGGAACATCATGATCGTCGGAGTTGGGTTGGGAGCGACCCACCGGCCCAGGAATGCCTACCCTTCTCCATCACAGGGATGAACTGCCGGCGGACTGCCCCGCGGTCAGCACGAACGCCGCCGGCCGGCCGCCGCGGCCGACGTCGGCGGAGACTCAGTCAGGACGCCCGTGCCCGTGCCCGTGGCCGGCGGCTCGGGGGTGCAGCCGCCCGCGCCGCGGGTCTGTCCACGGGACGCCGCCGCGTTCGTCGAGGCGTTGGGCGAGGCTGTAGCCGACGAGCACGATCAGGTGCAGCAGGAACAGCCAGAAGCCGACCGCGACGGCCCCACCGATGGCGCGGAAGCCGCCGAACGGCAGGCCCAGGTCCAGGTGAAACGACAGGAACAGCACGAACCCCTGCACGAAGCCGGCGACGAACGACCCGGTCGCCGCCGCCGCCCATAACGTCGCCGCCCAGCCCGGCCGCCCCGGCCCCACCACCCGGTAGACGATCACGAGCGTCGCGGTCAGCGCCAGCCAGTCGGCCATGAACGCGACGACCACCCCCAGCCCCGCCGAGGCGTCGCTCTCGGCGAACAGCCGGGCCAGGGTCGGCGTCACGAGCAGCACCGGCAGCAGCAGTACCGGGGCGGCGGCGAGCAGCGGCAGGACGCCGAGGCGACCCCGCCACCCGACGAGACCCTCGGTCGTTCCGGCGAGCCGGACGAAGGCCCGCCGCAGCCCCTCGCCGTAGAACGAGGCGGGCACCGCGGCGGCCACGACGACCAGCGGCGACATCGTCAGCGCCGCGTCGAACGCGGCGAGCACGACCGCCGGGGCGCCGAGACCACCCGGCAGCGCGCCGGCCAGGGAACGGCCGAGCTCCGCCGTGCGCGGCCGCCCCAGCAGCAGGCCGAGCAGGTTGACGGCCACCAGCACCCCGGGAACGACCGAGATCGCCGCATAGTAGGTGACGCCCGCCGCGAGCAGGGCCAGGTCGTGGCCGCGCAGCGCGCCGACCACGTCCCGCCCCAGCACCGTCAACCAGCGCAGCCTCATCAACCAGCGCACCTCACCAGCCAGCGCAGCCTCACGAGCCAGCGCAACCTCGTCAACCAGCGCCGCCTCGTCACGTCCCCGCAGTCAGCCGGCGGTCCTCATCCTGCCCGCACCGGCGCTGCGCGGTGGTTACTCGATGACCCGAAGGGTGGAGGGGACGTCCATCCGGCGGACCCGGCGGGCCGCGGCCAGCGGTGCGACCGCCACCGCGCCGACGCCGAGCAGCAGGATGACGACCAGGGTGCGGCCCGACAGGATCGCCTGCACGCCGAGGTCGGGCAGCGTCTCGGCGAGCAGCACCTCCACGGTGTAGCGCAGCGCCCAGTAGCCGGCGGCGATCCCCAGCAGCGTCCCGACCAGGCCCATCACCGCGCTCTCGGCGACGGTCAGGCCGAGCACGGTGCGGGTGGACAACCCGTAGGCGAGCATCGTCGCGTGCTCGCGGCGCCGCTCGTCCACGGCGATGCTCATCGCGTTGTAGGCGATGAGCACGGCCAGCAGGAGCACCACCACCTCGCCGATGCGCAGGATCCCGACGAAGGTGCGCAGCAGGGCCCGGATCTCCTCGATGCTCGCCGTCGCCGAGACCACCGACGCCACTCCCGGGATGGCGGCCAGCGTGCGGGTGGCCGCGTCCCGCCCGTACCCGGCCGCCGGCTGCACGACGACCACGTTGGTGGTTCCGGCGAGCCGGAACGCGCCGGCGTCGGCGTTGTCGAGGAACACCACCGAGCGAACCGGGAAGGCGTGGATGCCGGNGATCCGCTGCGGTGTGTCCACGGTCCGGTAGCCGGTGCCGACCCGCTGCGGATGGCGCAGCGTGATCGTGTCGCCGGGGTGGACGCCCAGGTCGTGGGCGGCCTTCTCGGAGATCAGCAGCCCGCCGGTGGGGGACCCGGAGACGACCGACGGCGACCACAGCCCGTGCCCGATGTCGAGGATGTAGGTGAGCACGTCGATCGGTGCGGCCGAGGCGTCGCCGCCGGTCCTCGGGCCGGTCCGGGTGCCGGTCCCGGCACCGACGGTGGGGGAGAGGCGGCTGGGCAGCGCCAGCGTGGGGTCGGTCTCGGTGACGGCGGGGGAGCGGCGCACGGCGTTCACCGTCGGGGAGTTCACCGGTTCGACCCGGGGCAGCATCACCCGCAGCCGGTCGGGGGCGCTGGTCGTCAGGTCCGCTTCGGCCCGGTCCGTGGTGCGGGTGAACGTGTCCAGCTCGCCGGTGAAGACCACCAGGGCAGTGATCACCGCGGCGATCGCGACGGCGGTGAGCAGCAGCCGGCGCGGGGCACGCGCCAGGTTGCGCAGCGGCATCTGGGCGAGGCTGCCCCCCGGCAGCCGGGCCCGGCCCAGCAGCCGGACCAGCGGTCCCGTCCCCCCGGCCACGGCGCTCGCCCGGATCGCCCGCACCGGCTCCACCCGCACCGCCCGCCACACCGGCGGCAGGGCGGCGAGCACCGGCAGGACCAGGCCCACGGCCGCGGCCCGGGCGAACACGCCGACCTGGAAGTTCGTGTGCCACACCGGCAGCGGCCACACCCCGCGCAGCAGCGCGCCCATCGCGGCGCCCACGACGAGGCCCACCAGGACACCGGCGACCACGCCGAGCACCCCGACCTGGGCGCCCAGCAGCAACGGGCGCAGCGCGAGCCGGCGCGGTGCCACCCCGAGCGCCATCCCGATGCCGATCTCCCGGCGCTGCGCGTCGACGACCCGTCCGACCAGGTTGAACGCGGNGAACACCGCCCCGACCAGGACGAGGACGGCCAAGACGTCCCACAGCCGCTGATCGCTGTTCACATCGTCGTAGAGGATCTGCCGGGTCTGGATGTCGTCCCGGTCGGTCACCGTCACGCTGGTGCCCGGCAGCGCCGCGGCCAGGGCCCGGGACAGCTCGGCGGCGAACGCGCCGGTGTCCGTGCCCGGCCGCAGAGTGAGCACCAGGTCGTTGACGGCGCCGGGCTGCCCGGTGAGCCGCTGCGCGGTCGGTAGCGACGTGTAGAGCACCCCGAAGCCGGACTGGGTGACCAGGCCCGGCTGCTCGCCGGGCAGGATGAAGTACTCCGGCGACTGGCCCTGCCCGACGTAGTGCACCTCGCCGCCGCCGCTGGTCCGCACGGTGCCGGTCGGCGGGAGGTGGTTCGCGTTGGCGAAGGTGCGGTCCAGGACGCCGACGTCGCGCCCGGAGTCGGCGGGCACGAGCGCGCGCCCCCGGGCCACCGACACCCCGTCGACCGGCGGCCGGGCGGTCAGGTCGATGCCGACCAGTTCGCCGCGGGAGAGCACGGTGTGCCCGGGGCGGGAGGCGTCGATCTCGGTCGGCAGCACCAGCCGTTCGGCGTCGGCGGTGACGGCCGCCGCGGCCGGCAGCGACCGGACCACCGCCGCGAGCCGCCCCTGCGCCACCGTGGCCCCGGCCCCGACGGCGACCCGCAGATCGTGCACGTTCAGCCGGGCGTAGCTGGCGTCGTAGGACTGCCGCCGCCAGTGCGAGGAGCTGGTCAGACCGGCGTAGAGCCCCGTGCCGAGGCCGATCATCACGGCGATCGCGACCACGAGCAGCAGGCGCTGACGCAGCTCGCGCAGCGACCAGCGCCACCACAGCCCCGTCGATGCCATCCGTCCGCCGCCCGACTACCCGGTCACCAGCGCGTACCCGGTCACCAGCGCGTACCCGGTCACCAGCGCGTACCCGGTCACCAGCGCGTACCCGGTCACCAGCGCGTACCCGGTCACCAGCGCAGCTCCGCGACCGGCACCTGGCCGCCGGGCGGCGGGCCGTCGTGGACGATGCGCCCGCCGGACAGTTCGATCACCCGGTCCGCAATCCGGGCGATCTCCCGGTTGTGGGTGACGACGAGAACGGTCCGGCCCTGGGCGGACTGGTCGCGCAGCAGCTCCAGGATGCGCACGCCGGTGGTGACGTCCAACTCGCCGGTCGGCTCGTCGGCCAGCAGGATCGGGTTGCCGGTGGCGATGGCGCGGGCGATCGCCACCCGCTGCTGCTCCCCGCCGGAGAGCTGGTGGGGGAAGTGTGCAGCGCGCTCGGCGAGTCCCACCCCGGCCAGCACCTCGTCGGTGACCTCGCCGGCTCGGTCCCGCCCGGCGACGTCCGCGCCGAAGCGGACGTTCTCCCGCGCGGTGAGCGCCGGGAACAGGTTGAACGACTGGAACACGAAGCTGACCGCCCGGCGGCGGACCTCCCGCCGAGTCCGCCGGGACGCGCGGGTGACATCGACGCCGTCGAGCCGCACCGTCCCGGTGGTGGGGGTGTCCAACGTGCCGATCAGGTTGAGCAGCGTCGTCTTGCCGCAGCCCGACGGCCCGAGGATCACCAGCAGGCCGCGGGCGCCGACCCGCAGGGTGACGTCCGCGAGCGCCGTGACGCCGGTCGCCGCGCCGTCGTACCGCTTTCCGACGCCGACCAGGTCGATGCGCACCGCCTCGGCCGTCCCGGTCTCGTCGGCCGACCCGGTTTCCCGATCCGCCGGGCCGCCGGGCAACGCCACGCTCGGCCCCCTGTCGTCGCGATCCCCGGGCTCCGGTCGCGCCGGGCTCGAGCCAGTATCGGCGCGGCCGGCACGGCGTCGGGGGAACCGGCCGGCGGCCGGATTGCGCGCGCCGCCGGGCAACGCCCCACGAATGCGGTGGCATCCACCGGGGCCCGCCGTCGGGCACGGCGGACCCCGGTGGATGGTGGTCCGGCGGCGGCGCCGCGCATCCGCCGGCGCCCCTGGCGGATGGGGGTGATGCGGCGGCCGCCACCGGTGGGGGAGTGGTCGGCGGACGGGGATGGTCAGGGCGGGGGCTGTCGGGGGGCGAGGGTCGTCGGGGTGAGGGAAAGGGTGGCTGCCCGCCGGTGGGCGCCATGGCGGACCCGCTCGCCGGTGGGGGTTCCGGGGGGTCGGACGCCGGCGCTGGGATGTCGGCGGGCAGCCAGTCTGAGGGGCGGCCGATCCGGTGGTGGGCGGCCGGTCCTGCGGGGGAGGCGGGTCTGGTGGGTGAGGCGGGTCCTGCGGGGGAGGCGGGTCTGGTGGGTGAGCCGTTCCGGTGGGGGTGGTGCCTCCGGCGCGGGGATCTGGCGGGCTGCCCGCCGTGAGGGGTGCGGCGGGCAGCCCGCAGGTCCGACGCGGTGGGACCGGCGTTGGTCCGGCCCGCGCGGCCGTCGTGCGAGCCCGCCGCGGTCCGCCCTCCGCGGACCGCGGCGGGCCCGGCTAGCGGGCGGGGTGGCTGTGGTGGGGACGCGGTTGCGTGCCGCGGAACCGTTCGGAGCCGCCCTCGCGCTGGCGGACCAGCGGCAGGGCGCTGCCGTGCACCGTGCGGAAGCCGGTCGGGCGCCGGTCGGTGGCTGCATCGTCCACGCCGGCGTCCAGGTCATCGATGGCGTGGGCGCGGACGGCCACCAGGATCTGGTCCCAGATCGTCTGCGGCAGCCGGTTCTCCCGCATGGTCCCGAGATGGCGGAATCGGACGATCACCTCGTCCGGCAGGCCGCGGGCGACCTGGCCGCTGCCGGCTCCCCAGGAGGTCCAGCCGAGGGGCCCGTCGTGTGGGGTCAACCGGTCGAACACGCCGGTGCGGACGTCGTGGACAAACGGNGCCCACAGCGCGACGGGAATCCGGACCTCGCGGATCCGCCCGGCGTAGCGGTACCGGACGACCACGTCCGTATGCTGGCTGGCGAACTTCAGCCCGGGGGCGCAGGCCGGCCGCCGCCAACGCNGCNGCGGTTCCCCCGCGGTCCTGCCCGTACAGTCGCCCTGGCCCACCCGCCCGTCCATGGGTTCGTCTCCCGTCCTGGCCAGTCCGCCCGCGGCAACGGTCCACCGGGGGCCGCACGCGGCCCATCGGGAGCCCGCTGTGGGGGTGGGAGATGTGGTGGTCGGGCCCGTGCCGGTGGAGGACCGGCGTACGCAGACCCGGTGTGTGCGCTCGGTGCTGGTGCCCGGCGTGCGGGCAGGGTCCGGGAGAGGACCGGTGCGTGCGGTGCCCGTGGCCCTCTCCCGGTGTGCCTCACCGCCCATGAAGACCCGCGCGGCGATCCGCCCATCGCAGTGGGTGATCGAGTGCGGGCGGGGCAGCCACCCTCGGCGGAATCCGACATCCCAGGAGGAGGATCCCGTTGACATCATCAGGTGTCCTCCTCGCCNCGGTAGCTGGGAAGCGGGCTGCGCGTCCGCCGGTGGACACATCACACCGTGCTGGGCGTATCTGGGACAGAGTGCAACGAGCCGTTGCGGCCGCACGCATATTCGTTGCGCCTGATCGGCGGCTTCGGTCTTCGCCGGAGACNGGAACGCCGTGTCNGGCGGGTGATTACACACCGTCGTTGNCGGGCCGACCGCCGTCGGGGTTCTCTCGCCGCGAGTGGCGAGGATCGCCGACCAGCTCCGTCTANCTGTGGCGGCAATGCTGATGCCTGCCTGCGCATATCCAGCCTACGAAAGTTCCGCGCAATTGGCATTGATCAAAGATGGTCTGTTTTGTTGTCGGGCGAGAATTGACTACCTGTGCCGCTGCCGTTGTGCGTGGGCAGTGGATATCAATGTGGCTTGACTGTCGGAAGATTCCGGCGTGGGTGGCGGTTGGGCTGTAGTCCGACCGGTGTGATATTGGGAAAACCGCCCCTGCCGTCGTTCCGGTGACCGCCCGCCGGAACGTGTCTGACCTCCGCGCCCGCCCTCGACGGCCCGCCGCCGACGCCCCACCTGCGGCGCCCGACCGCCGGTGGCGTGGCTTGCCGAAACCTTACCTCGAAAGGACGGCCACTTCCGGGGCGCTGAATCGCCGTCACGGCAGCTCGGCGTCATCCGGCGGTTCGGCGCCATCCCCGAGTAGGGCGCCATCCCGAGTAGAGCGAAAGAAAGAGAGTCGGCGGGCAGGCTGGACGGGTCCGGCGGTTTCGCGCCGGACCCGGAGGTTCACCAGGTCAGCACGAGCCGGCCGCGGACGCCGCCCTTCTCCAGGAGGCGATGGGCCTCGGCGGCCTGCTCGGCCGGAATGGCCTTCGCCACCCGCAGGGTGAGGGCGCCCTCCTCGACGAGCTGGCGCAGCCGGTCGAGCTTGGCCTGCTCGCGCGCGTAGGAACGCACCCACACCTGGTGAACCGTGATGCCACGCTCGGTCTCGCCCTGGAACGGGCGGACGGCGGCGAACCCGCCGCCGTCGCGGATCGCGCCGAGCAGGGCGTCGTTCTGGATCGAACCGTCCGCCAGCCCGTCCACCCCACCGGGTACCGCCGCCCGGATCCGCTGCGCGACGTCGTCGCCGCGGCGCACCACGATGTCGGCGCCGAGCCCCCGCACTAGCTCGGTGTCCGCCTCGGAGGCGTCGGCGACGACCCGCAGCCCGTCGGCCTTGGCGAGCTGGACGGTGTAGCCGCCGAAGCAGCCGGCCGCTCCCGTCACCGCCAGCGTCTGGCCGGGAGTGAGGCCCAGCAGGTCGAGCGCCAGCCGCGCGGTGAGCCCGTTCATCGGCAGCGTCGACGCGGCCACGTCGCCGACGCCCGCGGGGACCCGCGCGACGGACTCGGCCGGCACCACCACCTGCTCGGCGTAACCGCCGTTCGACGCGGCGGGAACGACGATCGCCATCACGTGGTCGCCGATCGCGAGATCCGTCGACACCCCCTCGCCGATCTCGTCGAGGACGCCGGCGACGTCCATCCCCGGCACGTAGGGCGGCGCCCATTTCGACAGCCATTTCGCCCGGTCACCGCTGCGGGTGAAGGTGTCCGTTGGACTCACGGTGGCGGCGGCGGACCGGATCCGGACCTCGCCCGGCCCGGCATGCCGCTCGGGCACGTCCACGATGCGCAGGGCCTCCGGCCCGCCGAACTCGACCACTCCCACGGCTCTCATGACAGATGACACTAACGCCGCCCTCCCCCTCGCCGCGCCTGGAATGTGCGCGGACGACCCGCGTGCGGCGGCGCAGTCGGGTCGACGCATTCTGCCGCCGAAGGGGGCGGATGAACAGCCCAGGCAGGACGCATTATGGTCGACTCGGTACTCTTGCCGACATGGGGGTGGATCTCGGCTCCGATCGGTCGCGGCTCCGGATCGACCGGACCGCGGGAGCGGTGCTGCAGGCGCAGCGGGATATCTCCGGATGGCTGGACGTCCGCCGCGGAGATGACCGGTTCCTCCGCTTTGGAAATCATTTCCGGATACTCGACGGGGTGCTGGGCGGGATGCTCGCCGCCCTGGCCGGCCGGGTCGTTTCCCTGCGGGAGCTGGGCGACAGTGGCGCGCGCTACGACGGCTGCCGGTCGGTGGAGACGATGCTGACCGTCGTGCGGCGCACGTTCGACTGGTATCGCGAACGATATGACCAGCGGCTCGACGAGCGGCTGGGCCCGATTCTGCTGGCCGCCGACGAACTCGTCCGCTCGTGCTGGTCGCAGCCGTTCGCGGCGATGGGGCGGCCCGCGCCGACCGGGCCGCTCGCCTACGTCGACCCGCGTTTCAACGCCTTCGCCGTCACCCGGTCGAGCGTGCCGGCGTCGCTGCGTCCGCCGGCCCGCACCGACGCGGTGGACGAGGCCGTCCGCGCCCTGCTGCGCGAGCTGCCGATCCCGGCGATCGCCCTGCCGGAATGGGCCACGCGCCAGGCGTGGTGGCTGGCCCCGGCGGCCCACGAGACCGGCCACCACGTCCAGCGGGACCTGGTGCCGGGCCTGCCCGACCTGACCCGCGCCGCGCTGGACCACGCGGTGCGCGCAGCCTCGGGCGGCGACGCGGAGCTCGCCGCCCGGTGGTCGGGCTGGCAGGCGGAGCTCTTCGCCGACGCCTTCTCCGCCGTCATGATCGCCGACGCGGCGGCGTGGGCGGTCGACGAGCTCGAACACGCCGCGCCCGCCCGCCTGGCCGGGCTGTCCCCACCCGGCCACCCGTACCCGCCGCCGCTGGTCCGCCGCGCGCTGCTCGGCGAACTCGTCCGCCGCGTCCGCGGCGAGCACCCGGCCGCACACCAGCCCGCCCCCATGGCCGTCTCGGCTCCGGCCGCCCCCGCACCGCCGGCTGGCAAGCCCATGGGCGTGCTGACGGCGGTCGCCGATGCCGAGGCATGGCTGGCGGCGGGCACGGACGCCGCCGCGCCGGCCGCGGCCGAGCTCCGCCGGCACCTGGCCGTCGTGCCCGCCGCCGCCGACGCCCTGCTCGCCCTGCCGATCGGCGCCACCACGCTGCTCGCTGCCGCCGGCAACGACCCGGCCTGGTTCGACCCCGGTGGCCGGATCGCGAGCTGGACGAGGGCCCTGCGCAGCGACCCGGTGTCGATCAGCCCGCACGCCCGCCAGTCCCGCCCAGCCGCGCGCCTGGCCGTGCAGGCCGGCGTCGCCGCGCACCTCGCCGCCGCCGCCGGGCACCTCCTGGCCGCCGACGGGCACCTCGTCGCCGCCGACGGGCAACTCGACGCCCTGCACCGCCGGCTCGCCGCGTTGCTGCGCACCTGCGGCGAACCGGGGGTCCTCGCCGCCCCGCCCCCGCCCGGCGACGTGGCCGCCCTCGCCATCCGTCTGACCACGTGGTTGCTCGCCCGCGGCGAGGCCCTGTCCGTCGAGGCCGAGATGAAGGTTCGTTGACGATGACGGGATTCCGGCGGGGTGAACTGACGGACGGGGGATCCGCCGCGCCGCCCGGGACCCCGGCGGACGGCGGATTCCCGGTCGGAGGTGCGTGCGTGACGGCCCTGGAACCCTCACCCCTGGCCGGGGCGCGGTGAGAATCCCCCGGGTCCTCGTCGACGTCGAGGACCGTGGGGACGGTTGGACCGTGCACGTGCGGGGCGCGGGGATCACCGCGCGGTACGAGATGGCCGCAGTGGTGGTCACCGACGTCGACGGGCTGCCGCGGCGGGTGCCTGCCTGGCGGGGGGTGGAACCACCGGGTCCGCCTGCGCTGCCCGTGCCCGCCGTGCCCGCTACGCCCGCCGTGCCCGCTACGCCCGCCGTGCCCGCTACGCCCGGCGGGACCGCTACGCCCGACGGGACCGCTACGCCCGACGGGACCGCCGTGCCCGGCGGGGCCGACGGGACCGCCACGCCCGATGAGGCCGACGGGGCCATCGCGCCCGATGGGGCCGCCGCGTGGGATCCGTTGCCCGGCGTCGGTGTCGTTTCGGGGTCGCAGCTCGCCGCGGGGCCGCGGCCTGGGCCCGTGCCGTCTCGTCCGGCTCCGTGGCGGGGCCGGGAGAGGGGGCCGAGGGCGGGCGCGCACCAGGATCCTCGTCCCGGTCACGTCCACCTTGCGGGTCACCCCGACCGTTCGGGCGGCTGGATGCCCCCGCCACGGTCCGCGCTCGGTGCGGGCCCGCCGTCCGGACCGGACGGGGCGGACCCGGCACTGGCGGCGGTGTGCGCCGGCGACCAGGGCGAGATCTCCGGCCTGCTGGCCCGGATCGCCGGCCGGGACCTGCGCGACGGCGACGCCGAGCTCTACGGCCGGTGGCTGTTCGAGTGCCTGCTCGCGCCGGTGTGGCAACGCCTGCTCGCCGCGCCCGCCGTGCGCGCCGCCCGGGGGGTGGAGCTCGCGTTGCGCTGGCCGGCGGACGACACGGCGCTGGCCGGCCTGGTGTGGGAGGCGATGCACGACGGGGAGGCGCCGCTCGCCGGGCATCCCCGGGCGCTCGTCGCCGTCACCCGGGTGGTGCCCGCGGCGACCCCGGCCCCGGTGACGATCCGGCGGGTGCCGAGGGTGCTGTTCGTCGCCGGCTCCGCCCTCGATGACGCGGTGATCCGCCCGGGGGCGATGTTCATGGGCCTGATGCGCGCCTTCGAGGCGGAGGGCCTGTGCGTCTCGCGGGCGATGACGAACGCGACGCTCGCCGACCTCGGCGAGGCGTGTGCGCGGTTCGCGCCGGACGTCGTCCACCTGGTCGCGCACGGCGACGTTGACGAGCACCGCGGGGTCCTGCGCGTCGCTGACTCCGGCGAACCGGACGGGTTCCGCTTCGTCGACGGCGAGACCCTGGCGCTCGCGCTGCGCGGCCCGGCGGGGATGCCGGTGGCGGTCATCCTGAGCGCCTGCGGCAGCGCCCGCCCCGCCGGCCAGGACGCGGGCGGCCAGGACGCGGGCGGTCCCGGCGACGGGCCGGCTGGAATCACCGACGCGCTTCCGGACGCGGCTCGGGCCGCCGGGCGGTCGCTCGCGGCCGAGCTCGCCCTGCGTGGCGTGCCGATCGTCGTCGCGATGTCCGGTGAGGTCAGCGAGCAGGCGAGCCGGATGTTCACCCGCCGGTTCGTGCGGGCGGTGCAGCAGGGCGCGTCGGTGGTCGACGCGGCCGCGGCTGGCCGGCGCGCGGCGCTGCTGCGGGGTGACCCACCGAGCCGGTACCTCGACTGGGCGATGCCGACCCTCGTCCTCGCCGAGAACGTGCCCCCGGACCTGCGGGTGGTCGACCCGGCGCCGGTGCTCGGGCTGCGCCGGGCCGCCGAGAGCCTGGGGCTGCGCCAGGCGCCGGTGTTCATCGGTCACGACACGGTGCTCGCCGCGACCGAGGCGTTGGCCGCCCCGGCAGCCGAAACCTGCCCCGGGTTCGTCGCCGTGGTGGCCGAGGGCCCGATCAGCGGCCTGGGCGGCAGCCGGCTGCTGCGTGAGGTCGGGCTGCGCCTGCTGCGGACGGGGCATCTGCCGCTGCTCGTCGGGCCCTTCGGTGACGGCGCTGCGCCGACGGACCTGCGTGCGGTCGTCAGCCAGGTGCTCGAGAAGGCAATCATGATCGCCGAGGTGCTGGGCATCGATCCGCCGCCGCTGACCGTCCTCGACGCCGATCCGGACTCGCGGCTCGCGGCCACCGTCAGCCCGCAGGCGTTCCTCGGCGTCAACGTCGAGGAACGGTTCGACCTGCTCAACGATGCGGTCGCGGAGTTCGCCGCCGGGACGGCCCCGCTGCGCGGACCNGGGCTGCGTCACCGCCTCGCCCGAGACCTGGGCGCGCTCGCCGACGCGGCCGCGGCCGCCGGCGAGCCGTTCGGCGCGACGACGCGGGTGGTCGTGCTCGGTGACGAGGTGCATCGGTGGGTCGGNGCGCTACGGCCGCTGCTGGCGATGATCCGCCGCGACGGGCTGGGTAGCCCGGACCGGCCGATCCCCGTGGTCGTCACCGCCTCCCTGCTGGCGGAGGAGGGAATTTTTCTCAAGCAGTTCCGGGACGGGCAGGCCGGGCAGCCCGGCTTCGTCTTTCCGGAGCTGGCCCCGATGCCTCGGGCGAGCGCCATACTGGGCTATCAGTGGGTGCTCCTCCACCCGTGGCAACGGCGGTATCCATTCGTCTACACGGCCGCGCGGAACGCGTCACGGGTGAAAATCGAAGAAAGCCTCGCTCACTTGAACGGCATACCCACCGCTGTCCGCAAGGACCTGTACCTGCTCGCCGAGATTCTCACGACCCTCGAAACCTTCGTCGCCGCCGACGACGAGGGAGCCATGCGCGCCTACGAGGAGCAGTTCCGGTGAGGTCGTCGTCGCCGCCTCCGCCATCCCCGTTGCCCGGTCGCCCCGCCGGGGCGACCGGCCATGACGGCGATCCCACCGAGAGCGGGCCGCCCGACGTCGGCGCACTGCTCGCGCGGGCGCGCGCGGCGACCCTGACAGCGTTCGAGTCGACCCGGCTGTGCCGGTTGGCGCTGGTGCCCGAGTGGACGGACGCCACCGCCACCCTGTTCGGCCTCGTGGCCGCCGACGAGCTGGCGGCGCTGCTCGCGCAGCTCGACGAGGCCGGCCTGATCGAGCGGCGGCGTGCCCTCGGCCCACGCCGGACGATCCGCCAGGTGTTCTGGCTGCGAGCCTCCCGGCGCGACGAGGTCGGCCGCCACCTGCGCGGCCTCGGTCTCGACGTCGACGCTGAGGTCGACGCGCTCAGCGACGTCATCGCGGCGGCGACCGAGGCGTCCGCGGGAGAGCTCGCCCGCGAGTTCGCGCCCTGGCTGGAGGTCGCCGTCCAGCACCGCCGCGACCGCTCCGGGTCCAGCCTGTTCCAGCGGGTCGACGGTCTCGTCACCGTCGCCGCACCCGCCCGCCCGGCCGGTGCCCGCGTCGACCCGGCCGCGGGGCTGGCCGCCGCAACCCGCCTCGTGGCCGCGGCGCGGACGATCGGCGCGGTCTGCGGGGGCACGCTCGCCGAGGCGGCCCGCCGCGCCGGCTGGCGGCTCGACCGCGCCCACCGCGACGCCCAGGACGCCGAATACCTGCGCGATTACCAGAACCGGGCCGAAGCCGAGGACGCGCTCGGCGAGCTGCTCGCCGAGGACGGGCCGGGCACGCAGTGGGCGGTCCACCTGCTCGGCACCGGTGGCATCGGCAAGACGATGGTGCTGCGCTACCTCGCCTCGGGCGCGTACGCGGCCGCGCGGGGCCTCGCGTCGTTCCCCGTCGCGCGCGTCGACTTCGACCATCTCGATCCTCGCTACCCCGAGCAGCGGCCCGCGGAGGTGCTGCTCGCCCTCGCCGACGAGCTCGCCGGCTACGGACCCAGCCGCGGCTGGTACCACTCGTACCGGCGCTTCCGCGACGCGGCGAACGCACTGCACGAGCAGCTCGGCCGCGCCGGCCCCGACCCCTCGCCCGCCGAGCAGGCCGCAGATCGGGCCGCGGAGCAGGTCTATGGTTCGGCGGTCTACCCGGACCACGGCCCGGTCCGGTCGACCGCGGGCGCGCTGCGGGCCGCCGCCGCGCAGACGATCCGGGCGCTGTTCGACGAAGTCGTCCGCGCGTTCGCCCGGGTGCTGCGAGAACTGGGCCGGCCGCGCGTCGTCCTCGTGCTCGACACCTGCGAGGAACTCGCCAAGCTCTACGCCCCGGGCACCGCGGCCCCCGCCATCGACCGCACCTTCGACCTGCTGGAACGCCTGCACGCCGAACTCCCTGGCGTCCGGGTCGTCCTCGCCGGTCGCCGCCCGCTCGTCCTCCCGCCCGACGAGAGGCAACGTGCCGGCGGACCCGTCCTGCTGGCCCGCGAGTACGTCCGGGTGGTCCCGGTCGCCGGTTTCACCGCGGTCGAGGCCCACCGCTACCTCGACGCGCCGCGCTCCGAGCCGGACGCCGGACTCGACGACATGAACCTGGACTCGACCTCCCAGGCAACCGTCCTGCCCTCCCAGGCAACCGTCCTGCCCGGTCGCCGGCGCGGGAGCGCGTTGCGCGCCGCGCTACTGGAACGGGCCCGGATGCCTCCCACGCCGGCGGGCGAGGTCCGTTACAACCCGTTCGAGCTCGCCGCCTACCGGGAGTGGATCGCCCGCGAGCCCGACCTCGACCCGGCCGTGCTGCGTGCCGCCGGTGACCCGCTGGTGGAACGGCGCATCATCGCCCGCCTCGCCGACGACAACGCCCGCGGCGCCCTCGCCATCGCCGCCGAGCTCGGCCGCTTCGACCTCGGCATGATCAGCCCCGCATTGCGCCGGGCCGGCCTCGACCCGCAGGCCGCGTTCGACGGCCTCGCCGCTCAGGAGTGGACCCACGTCCGCGCGCTGGGTTCCCGGGGCGAACCGCTGGTGATCGAGGTCGACGAGCACCTGCGCGACCGCATCCGGGTCGCCGTCGCCGCCGAGCCCGACCGCTACCCGCTCGACCGTGCCGGGCTCGGCCGGGACGCGGCCGCCCTGGTCACCGCCGGCCCGCTGGCGGCGGTCACCGCCGAGGCCGTCGAGACCGCGGTGCGGCTGCTACCGGTCGCGGACGCCGGTCTCTTCTGGGCCGCCCTGGAGGAGCGTATCGTCGCGTCCGGCGAATGGGGCTGGGCCGGCCAGGTCTGCGTGCGTNCCGCCGCCGTCGAACGCCTGCGCGCCGACGGCCCCGCGCCATCCCCGACGCCGCGCCCTTCTGACGCGCCGGCCCCGAGCCCGTCCAACCCGACGATCCTGGCAGCGGTCCTCGCCACCCAGGCCGCTGCACGCATCCACACGGGGCAGCGCACCGGGTCCCGGGCCCTCTGGGCCGGGGTGCTCGACCAGGCACCCCGCCACCCCTTCGCCGAGCAGGGACGCGTCCTGCGAGCCAGGGCCGTGCTCGGGCTGTTGACTGCCGGGAGCGCGTCCTCGCCGATCGACACGACCGCAGTGACGACCACCGCCGCGATCCTCGCCCGGCCCGCAGACAGCCGGGCGACCCGGTCCACCGATCCCCGCGAGTCTCCCGGTGGGTTTGTCGTGGACGCCCTCGACGCCGTTCCGGTCGGGTCACTGCTCGCGGCTGCGGAAGCGGTCGCGGAAGGCGAGCTGCCCGACGTCGGCCCGGTGGGGAACTGGGACCGGTTCGGCACCGGCCACGCCGGCCCCGGCGATCCGGCTGTCGGGGCACTGCTCGGCGCTGCGCGCAGCGCACCGGAAGCGGGCGATCCCACGGTCGAGCTTGTCACCGAACTGGTCGAGACCATCCTGACGTTACGCCTGTCCGCCACCGCTGGCGGGTCGCCGGACGGACTGCTCGCGGCGATCGAGCGGTTCGAGCCCGCAGCCGCCCGGCAGTGGGCCGACTGGGCGGCCCCTCCCGGCCTCGTCGACCGCGCCCATCTCGCCGTGCTGCTGCTGCGCGCCCGCGGGGTTCCACCGGCCGAGCCGCCCGACCTGCCTGNCCACTGGCTGGCCGAGATCCTCGGGCGCACCGGGGACATCGATGCTGAGCGGCGCGTCGCCGCGGCCGTCCACCTGACCCTCGAGCATCGGGTGATCCCTCGCGGCACGCTCGAACGCTTCGACGACCGTCTCGGGTACGTGGCCGGGCGGCACCCGACGAGCTGGCTGCATCGTCAGATCCGCCCGCTCGCGGTCGAGGTCGCCGACGCGTGGGCGCTGCTCGACGAGCCGCACCGGGCCGCCGAGATCATCGCAGAGTATCGCGAGGCGGCCCGGGCGGAGGGCGACGACCTCGCCGCCGTCGAGCAGTGCGAGTTGGCTCTGCTGGCGCTGTGCCGCCGTTACCGGACCACCGAGTTCAGCCCGTCGATCCGCCAGCTCGCGCGGGCGGGTTCCGTATCAGTGCGGGCCGAGGCGTGGCTGGTGCTGGCCCTGGTCAATGGGCAACTGCCGGACAGTCCCGCGGAGGCGGGTAGCTGGCACGCCTGGTGGCGCTGCCAGGACCACGAGTCGTTGACGCGCCGGGCGCGGTCGGGTTCGCCCGTCGTCTTGGCTGCTCCGCCGTCGGTCGACGAACCGGGTCTACCCTCGGGCACGAGCGTCGTGGATCGCATCGAGTGGGGGACGCTGGGCTTCGGAGCGGNCGGGTTGACCGACGAAGTCCGCCGGGAGCTTGACCGGCTCACCGACCCGCAGACGCGGCTATGCGGTGCCGCGTTGGTCCGGGACTCGCAAGGCCCGCCGTCCTCGCCCCAGCGCACCCGCCAGCCGCCTACGGTCGGCGACCCGGTCGCCCGGGCGCTGTCCGCGCTGCCGCCGCTGGCCGGCGCCCGCGCGGCGATGGCGGTCGCCGAGGTCCTCGGCCCGCGGCTGCCCGCGCACGCCGTCGCGCTACTGGAACGTCCGTCCGATCTTGAGCCGCGTTCCGTGGCGGACTGGCTGCGGGACACCGGCGACGAGTTCGGCGCCCAGGCCGCGGCCGTGCTCGGCGCCCGTCTGCGCCAGCGTGCTGGGCTGGCAAGCGCCCCGCAGACGGTCCCCTCGCGGCTGGTCGCCTGGCCGGGTTGGTTCGAACGCTTCGAGCCGGTGCAGGCTGGGTTGACTCCGGGGCCGGCCCGGTGGGAGCGCCGACCCACGGCCGGCTCGGGGGATGCGTTTCGACTGTCCCTGCCGCTCGAACTGTCCGCGACCGTGGTGCAGCCGCTCCCTTGGCGCGACCCGGTCGCCGCTGCCGTCCGTGACGACGCGGTTGACGCGGTCGACGGGGACGACGCGGTCGACGGGAACGACGCGGTCGACATGGTCGATCTCGAGGATCTCGAGCCCGACAGGTCGGCCATTCCGCTACGGCCGTCCGAATCGGCGGTGGCGAGCCGTAGTCCCCGGCGACGGGCGCGCATCGTGGTCGGGGCGGTCGCGGCGGTGCTGCTGGTCGTGGCCGTGACGGGACTGATCGTCGTGTTCTCGCGGTCCGGGCACACGGTCCGGACGGGCGAGGGCACCTCATGGTGGGACGGGGACGTGGTGCTGCCCGCCCTGCTGATCCCCGGCATCCTGCTCGCACTGGCGTCGGTGGCGACGATATCCGCTCGGGCTCCCGGCAGGCTCTCGGCAATGCGTGTGTCGCTGCGCCCGGGGCGCCGCCGTTCGGGTGGGCGTCGGCGCCGCAACGACGGCCCCGCTGCGCCGGATCGCCTCCGCCTGCGGGTCGACGCGCCGATCGAGGTCCGGGAAGGCCGTTACACGGCCATTCCCGTGCCCCCACGCCAGACGAAGTTCCTCGTCACCACAGTTCCGGCCTGGCTCTGGTCGTCCTGGTCGGGCCGGCCGCGGCCGCTGATCGACCGCGTCCTGCCCGCCCGGCCGTTGTGGCGGTTCGACGGGCAGCGGGCGACGTTCGTGCGCCGGCGTCGCTGGCGTGCCCGGGAGCGGCGAAGTCTGTGGCTGATCCCGCTCGTGGTCGAGGACGAGGCGCGGGGTGTGGACTGGGAGCGGCGGCTCGCCGCGGCCGCGCCGCCGCAGTCCGCCCGCACGCTCGTCTTCGCGCGCTTCGGGTCGGGAAGCCTTCGGTCGGCTGCCGGCCGGCCCAGCCTGCCGACGTCGGTGGGTGCCTTCCGCGGCCCGCGCCATCTGCGGCCCGACGATGCTGGACCCGCCTCGACCGTCATCGCGCAGGCGATCGGTACCCCGGTGCACACCATGTCCGGGCTGCGGCTGCGGGTGAGCGACGACGACGGAGCCGGCCTGTCCGCGGCAGGTGACGAGACGCTGGTGGGGATCGAGGATCTCGATGTCGCCGGCATCCCTCTCACCGTGCTGCAGGCCGACCCGGTGGACGGCGCGGCGGCGCCGCTGGGCGAGGACCGGGCCGGCTTCGTCGACCTGGCCATCGCCGCGCTCGACGCGGGGACCTCGGCGGTGCTCGTGATTCCGCCGCTGCCCGACGAGCTCGCGGCCGCGGTCGGCGCGGCCGTGCGCGAGACGGTCGACCTCGCGCTGCAGGGCAGGCTCGGCCGCGACGGCCGGCTCCTGGCACCGGCCTTCGCGGCCCGTCGGGTCAAGGACCTGATCTACGAGGCGGCCGCCGGCGACGCCGTCACCCCCAACGACGCTGCCACCCCCGGCGACGCCGTCACCTCCGACGATCCAGGTGGGTCCGCGGCGTCCCGGATCGGCCCGGGCGTCTCGATCGCCATTGCCACCGACGATTCCCGCCCCGGCGATGACGTCCTGCTGTTCCTGCGCTGAGGGCACCCGCGATCGGCATCCCGCGATCGGCATCCTGCGAGTGGCACCCTGCGAGTGGCATTCCGCGACTCGGATCAGGGGATGGCGCCGGCTCCCCTTCCGCCGGGTCGGGCCGGCGCCGTCAGACGGCGAGCAGGTCGGCGAGGGTGAGGGCGGCGAGGGCGGGGTCGTCGCGGGCGGGCAGCAGGGCGATGACCTCGTCGGCGACGGTGGCGTCCGGGTCGCCGAAGGCGGCCTGCTCGGGGCCGGCGTCCAGGGCGGCGGCGATCGCGGCGGCGATCCGGGGGCGGTCGGACTCGACGTAGTCGGCGGACGTCCAGGCCAGGGTGACGGCCTCGGCGCGGTGGTCGGCGAACGCCCCCGCCCGCCCGTGTGTCCGCGCCAGCCGGGCCTGGGCGATCAGCGCCGTCATCGCCGGCGACAGCCAGACGTCATGCTCGGCGCGGGTCTCGACCCGCACGACCAGGTAGTCGACCCCGGTCAGCCGCCGCTCCCCGCCGCCGGAACCGCCTGGCCCGCCGGAACCGCCTGGCCCGCCGGAACCGCCTGGCCCGCCGGAACCGCCTGGCCCGCCGGAACCGCCTGGCCCGCCGCGGACGGCGAGGCGGCCGTCGGCGCCGATCGTGAGCTCACCGGGCAGCGAGCCCGGCGGGGCGTTCACGACCGCGAGGTGGCCCGCCTGCACCGGCTGGCCGCCGCCACCTGGGCTGATCATCGCGTAGTGGACGCCGAGGACCGGTTTGTCGCCGGCCGCGCCGATCAGCGAGTCCAGGCCGGTGGAGATCGCGTTCGCCACCGACGCCGCGGTCGCCAGGGGCGGCCCGAGCAGCTCGGCGAAACCGGCGACGAACGAGGCGGCCGTGCCCAGCGGACCCGTCTGGGTCGCCTGGTAGACCGCCGCCTCGATCTCCACGGTGCCGCCGTTGAACGGCAGCAGCGGGGTGATGGGGAAATCAAGCTGGTCGCCGGGCACCGCCCAGGCGGCGGCCGGCCGCGAGAACGTCGTGAACGCAACCGGCGCGCCGGCGCCGAACGTCAGCGACGCGCCGGCATGCAGCACCGGAAAGCGGTCGTTTTCCCAGCTCCGTGCCTTCGCGAGGAAACCTTCGGCGAGCCACAGCCGCAGATAGCCCTGCGCCGGCCAGATCGGCGCCGATCCCGGCGCGGGTAGAAAACACGTCGTCACATGCTCGGCGTCCGCGGCGAAGCCGCTTTTTATCCGTGCCCACAATCCCCCCGCCACATCGCGCAGCCTACCGTGGGCGGAAATCCCGCGGCCCGGTGCCGGAATCGGCGTGATGAGCCGGGCCGCCCGTGGTCAGGGGCCGTCCACCGGGCGGAAGACGGCGACGGTGAAGTCCCCGCCGGGCAGCTCGGTGAACTCCGCCCGCACCCGCAGGCCGCAGCGCACCTCCGCGGGGTCGATGCCGACGATCCGGGCGGGCAGGCGCAGGCCGGCCTGCTCGTCGAGTTCGACGAGAGCCACCACGTAGGGCAGGTTGTCGAGATAGCCGGGCACGGTCGCCCGGTGCTGGACGATGAACGAGTAGACGGCGCCGGTGCCGGCGACGTCGGTGAACCGGGTCGGCCCCGCGCACCGCCGGCACCGTTCGAGCGGTGGTTGCAGCCACAGCCCGCAGTGCTCGCAGCGGCACATGGCCAGCCGGCCCTCGGCCAGGGCCGCCCAGAAGGGCGCGGTCACCGCGTCCGGCACCGGCTGCGGCGGAAGGCTGAGCGGATCGGCCCCCACGCTCGGGCGCTCCTCGTGCGTCGTGGTCATGCCGCCGCCGTTCCGTAGACGAGGGCGCCACCGAAGGGGCCCGCCCCGGAGGTGACCAGCGCCGTCTCGGCGCCGCTCACCTGGCGGTCCCCGGCGTCCCCGCGCAGTTGCAGGACCGCCTCGTAATGGTGGTTCAGGCCGTGGATGTAGCCCTCGGACAGCAGGCCGCCGTGCGGGTTGACGACGACGTCGCCGCCGTAGGTGGCCCGGCCGGCCCGGAAGTAGTCGCCGACCTCGCCCTTGGCGCAGAACCCGAAGTCCTCGAAGGTCGCCATCACGGTGAACGTGAAGCAGTCGTACATGCAGGCGACGTCGATGTCGGCGGGGCGCAGGCCGGTGCGCGACCACAGCCGGGGCGCGGTGTCCCGGGAGTACATGCAGCTCAGGTCGTCCCACTGGTCGACCGAGCCGCCGAAGCGATTGCTGTCGGCCGCGCCGAGCAGGTGGACGGGACGGTGCGGCAGGTCCGCGGCCCNCTCGGCGCTGGTCACCACGATCGCCACCGCGCCGTCGATCTCGTAACAGCAGTCGAACAGCCGGAACGGCTCGCTGATCCACCGGCTGTTCAGGTAGTCGTCGAGGGTGATGGGGGAGCGGGCCACCGCGTGCGGGTTGCGCACCGCGTGGTCGCGTTCCTGCACCGCGATGGCGCCCAGGTCCGCCGCGGTGGATCCGTACTCGTACTGGTGGCGACGGCAGAACATCGCGAACCACTGGGGCGGCACGAGGTAGCCGTGCGGCCCCGCGAACTGCCCCTCNCCGTCGACCTCGACCCGTTCCAGCGCCCGGCCGTACCGGGTCTGCGAGCCGAGCACCCGGTAGACGACGACCACCTCCGCCTGGCCGGTCAGCACCGCTGCGGCGGCCCCCGCGACGGTCGAGGTGACGATGTTGCCGCCGCCCAGGACGCTCAGGCTCCACCCGAGGTCGTCGACCCCGATGGCGTGGGCGACCTGACTCGGGCCGGCGCTGTCGCCCGTCGAGTAACAGGTGAAGCCGTCGACGTCCGCGGCGGTGAGCCCACAGTCGGCGAGCGCCTCCCGGGCGGCCTGCGCGGCCATCGACAGCGTGGTGCGCCCCGAGGAGCGCACGAACGGCGACCGCCCGATCCCGACGACGGCCGCGCCCCCTAATGAACGACTCACTGTCCCTCCCGCCGCGTTCCCGCGTCCCGACGCAACGCCGAGGCCGCTGCCTCGCCGCGAGTTTCTGACATTGGACTGCCAGAATNGTAGCCGCGTGTGCCGGCGGGGTCCAGCCCTGGTGTCGCCGCGCTGGGCTCAGATCTCCAGGCCCGGNCAGGTCATCGTGATCGAGTGCGGGTGGGGAAGGTCGAGGATCTGAACGAGGTACTGCTGCCCGAAGTTGTTGCTGCGCAGCTCCTCGATCGTCTCCGGCGCCATCGCACCCGTCGCCCCGTACAGGTCGCCCAGTCGCCGCAGGATCACCGCCAGCCGGTACGACGCGTAGACGAGGTGGAAGTCCAGATTCGCGGCGTCGCGGCCGACGAGCTCCTGCCATCGGCGCACGGTCTGCGCCGGGCTGCCGATGCCCGGTAATCGCTCGACGCCGACCGACTCCGTGCTGCTGTAGTCCATGACCGTCCACCAGGCGAGGTCCGATTCGGCGCCGGCCAGGCACACCATGTCCCAGTCGAACACCGCCGCCACGTCGAGCCCGCTGAACATCAGGTTCGGCAGCCGGGAGTCGCCCCAGGCCAGGGCGGTGATGCCGGTGGGGGGGAGGTGCGCGCGCAGCCACCGCTCGGCCGCGGCGATCACCGGATCGACGCGCCCCCGTGCCACCCAGGCCGCCACGTCGAACCAGTGCGCGAGATCCTGCCGCAGGCCGTCGGGGCCGAGGTGCGGACGGTCGAGGAACGCCACCTTCGCCGGATCGACCTGGTGCAGTCGGGCCATGACCTCGACCGCATTGCGCCACAGCACGGCGCGCTCGCTGGGGACCAGGTCGTGCACCCAGCCGGTGGTGTGGAACGGCGGGGTGTCCCCGGGCACGCGACCCTCGACGCGTTCCATGACGAAGAAGGCCTCGCCGAGGACGCCGGTGTCCGTCTCCAGGCCGACGACCGCGGGGACCGGAATGCCCGGCTCGCGGCCCAGCACCCGGTACATCTCGGCGTGGACGGTGAGGTCGGCGTCCTTGTAGAGGAAGTCGGGGGAGTTGACCCGCACGACGTAGCCCGCCGAGCGGGCCACCCCGGCCTCGGTCCAGCTCGTCTCGCACAGCAACGTCTCGTTGGCCACCCCGGCGGTCCTGGGTAGCGTCACCTCGGTGACGTGCAGATCGGACCGGTGCGGCAGGGCCGTCGAAAACCAGGACTCCAGCGCCTGCCGCGTCTTTTCCGGATCGCGCTGACGGTCCCGGGTCGGCAGCCCGGATTCGATGTAGCTGGCGTTCGTCAACTCCGGCAACGTGTCCTCCTCGCGGCGGGACGAATACGTGCCCGGCGGGATTTCTCGCCGAGCACCACAAAGGAGCCACCGGCGCCCGCGGATGTCGCGCCGGACGCGGAACGTCCGCCGTTCGACTGGTCGCGGGAACGGTCATCACCTGCGCCGACCGGCGGGCGGCGGGATCGCGGCGGACCCGACGGTCGGCGATGATGCCGACGCACTGTATGGCAGTGAACTGTCAGAGTCAATGCCTGATCGTCGATGCGTCGGGGCTCGGGTTACCCGGCCCTGACCTCGGCAGAGGGCTGCTGATCCGAACCCTTGCGCGACGGGTTGGGATGATCCATAGTCTGGTCAGTCCGAGTCCGGTCCTCTCGTCGACCATGGCAGTCAAATGCCAGAAAGAGATCGACGGGTGGTGATCCGGCACGCCTTCACGGCTGGCCAGTGGTGCCTGTCGGTCAGTATTGGGGAAACAGGAGGTGCGCCGCGATGCCGCCGGTCGATTCCTCGCCGCAGCCGTTCACGGTCCGCACGGATCAGGCCGTTCTCGACGATCTGGGTGACCGGTTGCGGCGCACCCGCTGGACCGATCAGATTCCCGGGACGGGCTGGGAGTACGGCACCGATCTGGCCTACCTGCGGGACCTGTGTGAATACTGGGGAGACGGTTTCGACTGGCGGGCCGCCGAGGCCCGGATCAATCGGTGGCCGCACGTTCTGACCACGGTCGACGGGACGCCCATCCATGCCATTCACGCCCGGTCGCCGCATCCCGGCGCCGTTCCGCTGCTGCTCATCCACGGCTGGCCCGGATCGGTCATCGAGTTCCTCGACGTCATCGACCGGTTGGCGGACCCGCCGGCCTACGGCGGCGACCCGGCCGAGGCGTTCCACGTGGTCTGCCCGTCCCTGCCGGGATACGGCTGGTCCGGGCCGACCCGCGAGGGTGGCTGGCACATCCGTCGGGTGGCCGACGCACTCGTCGAGCTGATGGCCCGACTGGGCTATCCGCGTTTCGCCGCCCAAGGCGGCGACTGGGGTGGGATCGCCGCCAGCCTCCTGGGCGCGCACCATCCGGACCGGCTGCTGGCCATCCATCTCAACCTGGTCCTGGCGCCGCCGCCCGACGAGGCCATGATGGCGGCGCTGAGCGCCGCCGAGCGCGCCGCGCTGGAGAGGGTCGTGCGGTTCACCCAGACCGAGACCGGCTATCAGGCCATCCAGGGCACCAAGCCGCAGACGCTGGCCCACGGCCTGGCCGATTCGCCCGCGGGCCTGGCCGGCTGGATCGTCGAGAAGTTCCGGGCGTGGAGCGACTGCGACGGCGACGTGGAGAAGGCGATCAGCCGCGACGATCTGCTCACCAACATCACCACCTACTGGGTCACCGGCACGATCGGTTCGTCGGTGCGCCTCTACCGCGAGTCGATGCGGGCCGGCCTGTTCGGCCCCCCGGACCGGCCGGTCACCGTGCCGACCGGGGTCGCGGTCTTCCCGCGGGAGATCGTGACGCCGCCCCGGCGCTGCGTCGAGGCGCACTACGACCTGCGCTACTGGAGCGAACTGCCGCGCGGCGGTCACTTCGCCGCCCTGGAGNAACCGGAGCTGTTCGCCGAGGACGTCCGAGCGTTCTTCCGCTTACTGCGCGACGGGGCCCATGAGATCGGCTAGCGTCGCGAACTCGGCGGTGACGTAGGACCCGAGGCTGCGGGACGGTGCACCCTGCAGCCAACGCTGCATCGCGNGCTGTTCGGCCAGGATCCCGATCGCGGCCAGCAGCTCGCAGCTTTCGTCGGGCTGCGCGAGGCCGCGCCGCGTGGCGACCGCCCGGGCGACGAGCGCCCGATTGCCCTGCTGGTTGTCGTGTTCCTTGCCGCGCAGCAGGAACGACGAGGCGACGGCGACGTGGTAGAGCCTGATCCGCTCCCGCAGGCGGGCCACGCCGGGCGCGAGCGTGACGAAGGCAGCCCGCATCGCCTGGAACTCGCTCAGCGACTCCGGCTGGGCCAGGTACACGCCGACGAAGGAACGGATGTAGTCGTCCTCGCCGAAGAAGAGCACGGACTCCTTCGTCGCGAAGTAGCGGAAGAAGGTACGGGCGGAGACGCCGGCGCGCGCGGCGACCTGCTCGGTGGAGGTGGACTCGTAGCCCTGCTCGGCGAACAGTTCCAGCGCGGCGTCGACGAGCGCCTGCCGAACCCGGGCCTTGTGCTCGGACCATGCCGCGGGGCGGGCCCGCACCGGCTGCGCGCTACCGCGCACCGGCGTGCCGTCCACCGGGCGTCCCCCCTCGTCTCCGACGACCTCTACCAGGCGGCGACCTCTACCAGGCGGCGACCTGCTACCGGCGACGACCTGATGCCCGGCAAGCGGCGGGCTGGCCTGCCCTGTGGCCGCCGGCCCGGCGTTCACCACCCCGGCCGCGGAGCCCGGCGCGCAGGCGGGCTAGCCGGCCCGCAGGTCCGAACGCTCGACGTAGACGTAGCCCACGTCGCCGTCCCAGTCGCAGGACGCCCAGTTGATAGCGTACGCCCGCCCGGGGGAGGCAACGCCGTAGGGAAGGCCGCCGGCAAACGTGGTCCACAGCCCGGTCCGGGTGGTGGCGGTCAGCTCCAGGCGCCGATCCTGCCAGGCGAGGCCGAAGGGCAGCACCTCCCCGCTGGCNACCAGCCCGTCGAGCCGGGGCACGTCGACCACCCGGACATGTGTCAGTGCGCCGGCCTCGACGACGTAGCCGCCCTCCAGCGTCACCGTCCCATTGGTCGACCAGTAGCGGGACAGCCCGAACGCGCGGCCGCTGCCCGGGAACAGGCAGCCGGCGATGACGTGCCCGCCCCAGCCGTTGACCGAGTCGTCCCCGCGGGGGCCGCGGGAGTGGTCGCGCCAGCCGGTGCCGTCGAAGGCGACCTCGCGCCGGCCCCACCGCACCGTGCCGCGGGCCCGGTAGAGCTGCTCGTAGTGCTCCTTCGCCCACTGCTGCTGGTCCATGCCGCCGCGGCCGGTCGCCGCCGCGGCCGCGGTGTGCGCGTCCCAGACGGGTGTCGCGCACTCGATCTCCAGGTCGAGCTGCAGGCGGACCTTCTCGCCGTCGCGGACGAGGCCGGTGCGCATGCTCTCCTGCGGCGTGCGCAGGCAGAAGCCGTCGAAGGTGACCCGCCAGCGCCGGAACGGCTGCAGGCACTCGAAGCGCAGGTTGGCACCGGCCGGGCGGCGGGCCGGATCGGTGCGGTGGTACGCCCACATCGACAGCACGCCCTCGCCGTCCGGCAACGTGACGAGCGCGCGGTCCTCCCACAGCTCCNAGGCGTCGGCCACGGTGCCCAGATGCAGCCACATGCCGATGTTGTGGGTCGGGTCGTAGGGGGTGAACAACAGGTTCTCGGTCCAGGCCGGCACGGGTGGGCAGGACGCGACGACCTGCTCGCGCTCCGGCGGCAGGCCGGCGGACAGATCGGCNGACAGATCGGCGACGCGCGGCTCGCCGCGCAGGGTGCTCATCGGGAACCTCGGGTGGAAGCGCGGGGCGCCGACGGAGGTGTGGTGGCCACGCGTCCGCACGCTATCCGTTCGCCGCAGCGGAGTCCTGCGAATTCTGGCAGAAGACTGCCAGATTCCGTTCGTGCGAGCCCTGGGACCTCGGGTGAGGTCGACCGGCGCGCGGGTCGACCCGGCTGACTCGTTGTCGTGCTCCGGTGGCACTTCCGTGCCGGTTTCGGGGCTGGCGATCACACAACGGGATGGCACCATGACAGATGTCCGTCACCGGTTGGGCCGCCGATGTGCCCCCCGGGCCGCTGGGAGCGCCTGGGAGCGCATGGGACCGCTGAGACCTCCGACGTGGATCCCGCCCGACCTCGGATGCGGGCGTAACCCGTTGAAGCTAGGGTGATTCGCGAGGATCATCCCGATTCGGGAGGGCTGGGCTGGTGACGGTGGAACCGGACGAGGGTGGCGGGGAGTCCGAGGTCGGGCCGTGGTGGAGGTCCCTGGCCGAGGAGCATCCGTCGATCGATCTGAAGACGGACCAGCCGCATACGGCCCGCATCTACGACTACTTCCTCGGCGGGAAGGACAACTTCCCCGCCGACCGGGTGGCTGCGGAGCAGGCGAGCGCCGCCTTCCCGAACGCCTCCCTCGCGGCCCGGCAGAACCGCGCGTTCATGGTGCGGGCGATCCGCCACCTCGCCGGCGAGGCCGGGATCCGGCAGTTCCTCGACGTCGGCACCGGCATCCCCACCAGCCCGAACGTGCACGAGATCGCCCAGGCCGTCACCCCACAGGCGCGGGTCGTCTACACGGACAATGATCCGATCGTCCTGGCCCACGCCCGCGCGCTGCTGGCCAGTACCCCCCAGGGCCGGACCGCCTACCTCGACGCCGATCTCCACGACCCACAGAGCATCCTGGCCGCTCCCGAGCTGCGCGAGACCCTCGATCTGAGCCAGCCCGTCGCCCTGTCGATGATCGCGGTGTTCCACTTCGTTCCGGACTCGGACGATCCGCATGGCATCATCCGCAGTCTCGTCGACGCGCTGCCGTCGGGCAGTTACCTGATCCTCACCAACGGCACCGCCGACCACGACCCGGCCACGCAGGACCTCGCCGTCGCCTACGAGAAACAGGGGATCACCGTGCGGCTGCGCAGCCGCACCGAGGTCGAAGGTCTGTTCGGCGGGCTGGAGCTGATCGATCCGGGCGTCGAGCTGGTCCACCGCTGGCGCCCGGCCGCCCCCGACCCGCCCGGCCTCACCGACGCCCAGGTCAGCGTGTACGGCGGAATCGCCCGGAAGCCGTAGCCTCCCCGCGGACTTCGACGGCGCTCGGAGGCACTCCATGGCGCTCGGTGGCGATTGATGGAGCCGCGGGGGCCTGAGCCACACCGCTGGGGGAAACCCTGTAGGTATGCAGCACGTCGTGGTCGGGGTCGACACCGGGGATGCCGCTCCCGCCGCGCTCGGCTCGGCGGCCGACCTCGCCGCGCGGCTGGACGCCGAGCTCGACGTCGTCCACGTCCAGCCCCTCAGCCCTGCGCAGATCCGCACGATGGTCTCCACCGTGCCCGGTCGGCACGCGTGCGAGCAGTTCCTCAGAGCCGAGGAGGACGCCCAGACCAGGGTGACCCGCGCGCTGGCGGACCGCACGCTCGCGGCGACCCCCGTGCACTGGCGGTTCCACGTCCGGGCCGGCGATCCCGCGACCGAGCTGCTTGCCGTTGCCGACAGTGTCGATGCCTACGCGATCGTCATCGGCACCCGTCACGGCGGCGTCAGCGTCGCCCTGGAACGGCTGCTCACCGGCTCGGTCTCCCACCGGACGCTCCACTGGACTCGCCGGCCCGTCCTGGTGGTCCCCACAGACGTCGATGACTAGGGCGCGTATCCGGTGGTGATCAGGGGATGGTTGGTGTGAGTCCCTTGGCGCGGTTCGGCGGAACCCCCTTCCAGGCCTCCGGTGCGGAAGATACTGGGGCACGATGTGGGTCTTCCGGAGAGGAGGTTCGGCTGACCGTGCCGTGGCGCCCGCGGCGCGAGCCGATCCCGGCTGACCCGAGGCTGGAACGGTTCAGGCATCGGGTGGCGCGGATCTGGCTTGCCCAGGACGAAGTCGGGTTGCTGCTCGTCCTTCCCGAGGTCTATCGGACGCAGACGGGCGGCGCTCTGTNGTGGCGCCGCTGGTCCGAGGGCCGCCATGGGGCACTGCTGTTTCTGTCCCTGCCACAGTCGGGCCTACCGTTCACGGACACCTTCGTGGCGCCGGACGACCTGGCCGACGAGCTCGACGACTGGGACGCGGGGTGCTTCCGGTTCGTCGGTGAGACCTACGCCTTGCAATGGCTCGGTGACCACGACTCCCGCCGCCTGGCGTCCGAGTGGTTCGGCATGGAGACCCATGCTGGTCCGTCGCCGCCCGTTTCACCCCCCCGCGGCCCTGCCAACCCTGACTCCTGCTGAACGAACGTCCTTGGGACTCACGCGGTGGCGGCCGTGGGGTGGTGGCGGGCGGGGCTGGTGTGGATCGTGGCTGCGGACAGGCGGCGGATGTGGCGCAGCAGGTGCGCCTCGGCGGCGTGGGCGACGTCATGGGCGGCGGCCAGGGTGAGGTCGGGGTCGACGGTGATGTCGGCCTCGGCGCGCAGGGTGTGCCCGATCCAGCGCAGGCGCAGCTCGCGGACGGCCTCGACGCCCTCGGTGTGCAGCAGGGTGTCGGTCGCCTCGGTGACCACGTCCGGGTCGACGGCGTCCATGAGCCGGGCGCCGACGACCCGGACGGCGGACCGCAGGACCCCGAGGATCGCCGCGGTGATCGCCAGGCCGACCACGGGGTCGGCCCAGCGCCACCCCGCGGCGACCCCGGCGGCACCGAACAGGACCGCGAGGCTGGTGAAGCCGTCCGTGCGGGCGTGCAGCCCGTCGGCGACGAGCGCGGCGGAACCGATCTGGTGACCGACGCGGATGCGGTAGCGGGCCACGATCTCGTTGCCGACGAAGCCGACGACCGCGGCCGCGGCGACCGCCCCCAGATGGTCGACGTGCTCGGGGTGGACCAGACGGTAGATCGATGCCCAGGTGGCGAGCGCGCACGACAGCGTGATCATCGCGAGGACGGCGAGGCCGGCGAGATCCTCGGCGCGGCCGAAACCGTAGGTGAACCGGGCCGTGGCCGGACGGCGTGCGACGGCGAACGCGATGAGCAACGGCACGGCGGTCAGCGCGTCGGCGACGTTGTGCAGGGTGTCGCCGAGCAGCGCGACCGACCCGGACAGCGCCACCACCACGGCCTGCAGGCCTGNGGTCGCACCGAGACCGGCCAGGCTGATCAGCAGAGCGCGCCGGCCGGCGGCGTCCGCCTCCAGCGCATCGTCGATCTGGTCGGCGCTGTCATGGCTGTGTCCACCGACCACGTCCGAGATGCCGTCGCGAAGCCGTGCCCACCGCCCGATCGCGCCATGCTCGTGTCCGTCCCGGCGCTCGTGTCCACTCCGGCGCTCGTGATCGTGGCGGTGTCCGCCGTGGTCGTGGCGATGCCCGCCGTGGTCATGGCCAAGACCGGATTCCATGCCCGTACCGTAACCGCAAACGATCAACGCGGCACTGTCGCACCTGCCACCTCATCGCACCGGCCGCCGTGGCGGGTCAACCCTGAGCGGTGGAACGACCTCGCGGTGTGGTAGCGACGTTGCTTTCCGAGACGCCGAGGGCTATACAGGGATTAGCACTCGGTAAGGTCGAGTGCCAACCTCTGGCGCGACGGGTGCCTGGGCCACGACGTGGCCCATCGTTTTCGTTGCTTGGCCCCGCTGGCGGCCGGCACTCCTCCCCGCAGGCATGAGCCTCAGGAGGATTTATCCCCATGTCAAAGATCATTGCCTTCGATGAGGAGGCTCGGCGCGGCCTGGAGCGCGGCATGAACCAGCTGGCCGATGCGGTCAAGGTCACGCTCGGTCCGAAGGGTCGCAACGTCGTTCTGGAGAAGAAGTGGGGCGTTCCCACGATCACCAACGACGGTGTGAGCATCGCCAAGGAGATCGAGCTCGAGGATCCGTACGAGAAGATCGGTGCGGAGCTCGTCAAGGAAGTCGCGAAGAAGACCAACGACGTCGCGGGTGACGGCACCACGACCGCGACGATCCTGGCTCAGGCGCTGGTGCGGGAGGGTCTGCGCAACGTGGCCGCCGGCGCGAACCCGCTGGGCCTGAAGAAGGGCATCGAGGTCGCGGTCGAGCGGGTCTCCGA